>JACWAD010000042.1 GCA_014874175.1 Thermoleophilia bacterium | reverse complement strand
GTGGACTGGAACCGGATCTCTCGCACGGGTATATTGCAGATACAGTTCGAGTTTAGCTGTTTTTTTGCCAACCGCCAAACGCCGGCGAAAAGGAATAACTACTCTTAAAAAAGAAGAATTTATTTATGCCAGGCAGTGGCCAGCAGACAACAAGAATGACGCCGCTCGGCTCTCCCCTGCTCGTGCTTGACCGTTACAGGCTCATCGAGCGCATCGGCCGCGGCGGATTTTCCACGGTTTACCGCGCCGAGGACCTGAAAATGGGCCGGCAGGTTGCCGTCAAGGCGATCCGGCGGACTGAGGAGCAAAGCAGCCGCGCCCGGCACGAGGCGCGGGCGGCGGCCAAACTCAGCAACCCCCATATTGTGACGGTATTTGAGCTGGTTGAAGATGAGCAGAACGTGTACCTAGTTTCGGAGCTTGTGGAAGGGACGACGCTGGCCCGCCGTATTGCCGAGGCTTCCCTGACAGACCGTGAGGCAATCATGATATCACTGCAGGTGCTGGAGGCGCTGGAGCACGCGCACTCGCGCGGGGTTATCCACCGTGATATCAAGCCGGACAACATCATGCTCGCCAGCAGCCGCGGCGCCGCGGCGAAGGTTATGGATTTTGGCATCGCCCAGCTGGAAAACAGCCAGCGCCTGACCAGGCGGGGAGACGTGGTGGGCACCCTGGCGTACATGTCTCCGGAGCAGGCTGACGGCAAGCCGGTTGATGGCGCAACCGATGTGTATTCAACCGCGCTCACCCTTTACGAGTGCCTGGCGGGCTTTAACCCTTTTAAGGGAGAGGGCGCTGCCGAGACGATAGCAAAAATCACCGCGGGCGCATTACCGCTTTCACATCTGCGCCCTGATCTTGGTGAGTCCCTCTCCCGGCTAGTCGGCGAGGCAATGGAGCCGGACCCGCTGCTGAGGCTGGGCCTGAACAGTTTTGCTGCCGGCCTGGCTGCGCAGTTGCCTGCGGGCGCAGCCGAGCGGAAAACGGCGCTGCTGAGGAAGGCGCGCGAGCGCGGCCCGGCTCTGCGCCGGGCGGTTGCCGCCCGGCTCGGGTTCCTGGCGCCGCGCGCCGCCAATGGGGCCCTGGCGGCTCTTGTCGCCTGGATGGCGCTTTATGGCTCCTCTTATTATCCCCTCGCCTGGAGGCTGCCGCTGCTGCTGGGGGCGGCCCTGGCGGTTGGCGTTCTGCCCCGCCTGGGGCTGGCGGGCCTGGCTGTGATGACGCTGCTTCCGGTGGCTGCCTACTCAGTGGCGCTGGGGGCGTTACTGACAGGAGCCGCCGCTGCCTATTATTTTGTCTTCGGGCTGGCCTGGCCGCGTTCGGCCCTGCTGCCGGCGCTGGCCCCCGGTTTGGGGGCGCTGGGCCTGGGCCTGGCCTACCCTGCCGTTGCCGGTTCGCTGGGCCGCCTGAGGCGAGGCATTGTCCTGGCCCTGCTTGGAGGCATTGTTTTTACAGCCTTTCAACTCTTTTCCAAATCCGCAAATATTGATTTTCTCGGCATTCCCAACAGCTTTTCGCTGCCCGCGAAGTTGGCCGGATCCAATAATCCGGTTTATGTGATCAGGGAGCTGGCCCGGCCATTCTGGCAACAGCCGGTTCTGGGGGCTCAGCCGCTGATATGGATGGCCGCCGCCCTGCCGGCGGCGCTGCTCATCAGGCGCCGGCGCCTGTGGGCCGATCTGGCGGGGCTGGCCTTTTCCAACAGCCTGCTGGCAGGCGGGTATCTGGCGCTGCCGCTGCTGTTTAATCACTATCGACTCCCCTCTCTCTTTTTTATGAAAACGCTGCTAATATGCGCTATAATCCAGGTCGTGCTGATTCTGCTTTCTCCCAGGGCCAGGCCGCCGGCTGCCACTCCCCATGAGCTTGCTTAAGAAACTCGAGGAAAAGATCCAGGATCTGTTTGAAGGCAGCTTCAACCGCGCTTTCAAGTCGCCGGTCCAGCCGGTGGAGCTGGCGCGAAAACTTGTCAAGGAGATGGACGATCACAAGGTGGTAAGCGTCTCCCGTGTCTATGCCCCCAATGAGTACACCGTGTTTCTGTCTTCTGCAGACGGCCAGCAGTTCGAGGCTTATGAAGAGGACCTCAAGGCCGACCTGACCGAATACCTGACCGAGCATGCCCGGCGCGAGAATTACGACCTTCTTAGCCGGCCCATCGTGATCATGGAAACTGACGAGGACCTGCAGGTGGGCGAGTTTGGCATCGCCACGAGGATGGTTTCCGATCCCAAGCAGTCTCCAGCGGCCCCCCCGCCGGCGCCAGAGGCGCCGGCGGGGGGGCCCGAGATCAGCCGCACTGTTATTTACCGGCCTTCGGCTCAGGGCACGATGGCGGTGAGCGCTGGCGAGGCCAGGGAACTGGGCCTGGCCCGCGAATGCGTGACTCTCACGGCCGTGGGGCCTGAAGGCGGCACAGGGAAGGTCTACGAGGTTGAAAAGCGAGTCATCCTGATTGGCCGCAGCAGCCACGCCGATTTTGTTCTTACTGACGCGAACGTGTCAAGGCGCCATGCGGAACTGCGCCGGCGCGGCGGCGATTACGCTATCGTAGACCTTGACAGCACAAATGGCGTTGAGGTCAACGGACTGCGCGTTGGCAGCCAGCCGCTGGCCGATGGCGATGTGATAACGCTCGGCGCCACGAAAGTGACTTTTAAGAGAAAATCATGCTAGAGACTGTCCTGCTTGGCCTTAAGGTCCTCTTCCTCCTGCTGTTATACCTGTTCATCTTCCGCATGGTGCGAACTCTTGTGCGAGATTTAAAAGGCGCTCCGGAGCCGGCGCCTGCCGCAGCTCCGCCGCCGTCGCTGCACCCTGCTCCTTTGCGCGGCAGGCGCCGGCCGGTCCCGGCGGAGGATCCCGCCGAAACGGAGGTGGGCAACACAAGCGAGTTTGACTTTCTCACTGCCAAGATCAAGCCGCGCCTGGTCGTGCAGCACAGCAAGATTCTTGAGGACGGCAAGGTGTTCCGCCTCAAGGGCGGCGCCACTGTGGGCCGCTCCCCGGGCAGCGACATCGTGCTTGAAGACGATTATGTGTCGGCAACGCATGCCCGCATTTTCGCCCGGCGCCAGTTTCTTTATCTGGAGGACCTGGGCAGCACGAACGGCACTTTTGTGGACGGCCGCCGGGTGAACGGCGAAACCCAGATCAAGCCAGGGCAGGATATAGTGGTCGGGGACACGGTTTTTCGCTATGAAGAATAGCGCCTGCCCGTCCGCAAGCATTTGACCTCATGCCTGTAACATTTGCCACATCAACTGACACGGGCCGCCTGCGCAGCTCCAACGAGGATGCCCTGTTCGCGCGGCCGCCGGTGTTCATGGTTGCCGACGGCATGGGCGGCCCCCAGGGCGGCGAGGTTGCATCGGGCATAACCGCCAAGTCGTTTGAATGGTACATGCCCCAGGGCGAAACCGGGGCGGATGAGCTAACAAAACTGATCCAAAAAATCAATGAGAAGATCTACCGGCGGGCGCTGGATGAAGGCCGCCTGGGGATGGGGACGACGGTCACGGCCGCCGTCATCGAAGACGGCGCGGTAATATTTGCCCACGTGGGGGACAGCCGCGCCTACCTCTGGCGGGGCGGGAGCCTTTCGCAGTTGACAGAAGACCATTCGCTTGTCGCCGAGATGGTGCGCGAGGGCAAGATCAGCTCCGCCGAGGCCGAGGCGCACCCCCAGCGAAGCATTATCACCCGCGCCCTGGGGGTGGAGTCAAGCGTGGCGGTCGACACAATCAGGGTCCCCTGGGAGGCAGGCGATATTTTCCTGCTGTGCAGCGACGGTCTTTCTTCCATGGTTCCCGATGCGGGAATTGCAGACGTCATGGCCGCCGGCGACCTGGGAGACAGGGCCAGGGCGCTTGTCAGCGAAGCCAACGAGCGCGGCGGCCACGACAATATTTCCGTGGTGCTTTTCTGCCCGGACGGTTCCGTGCCCGCCGGGACGGCTGCGGCAGAAGCCGATACCGGCGTCATCCGGCTTCCGGACGGCGTCGTTGCCGGGCCTGAGGGCACGGTAACGCGGCAGAAGGCGGAGCCTTTACAGGCTCGCGAGCCTAAAAAGGGCTTTCTGCAGAGCATCCGCCGCAACTGGATGTTCCGGACGGTGCCGGGAGTGTCGATAATTGCTGTACTGATCGCCGCCATCTTGTTCGGAGGAGCGTACCTGGGCACGCGCGAGATCTATTTCCTGGGCGTGGATCACGGTTATGTGACCATTTACCGCGGTGTTCCTTACAGCCTGGGCCCGCTCAGTCTTTTTTCCCTTGACTGGCGCAGCCCGGTGAAATTCAGCGATCTTGCCCAGGATGAGCAGGATGAGATCGGAAAGCAGGAGTCGCACACCCGCGGCAGCGCGCAAGCGATCGTTGACAATTATGTGGCCGAGGTAAAGGCGAACCAGGAAAAGGCCGCCCAGCAAACGGCGATAAAAGGGTCTGGCCCGGCTGGCGCAGGCGCGACCGGCACAACGGGAAACGGAAATTTCGGGGTGGCGCCCTAGGATGGAGAGGAAGCGCGAGCTTGTCAGTTTCCTGCCTGTGCTGCTTTTGACCGCCGTTGGCTTTGCCAGCGTCTACGCGGCCCGCTCATCCCAGATCGGCGCCGGCTCGCTTGGTTACGGCGCTCTGTTCCTGGGGATATTCGTTGCCATTCATATTGTTCTCAGGCTGGCGGCGCCTCATGCCGATCCGCTGCTGATGCCGATTACCGGCCTGCTGGCGGCAATTGGCATCATGATGATTTACCGCATTGACCCGGCGCTGGCGGCGGCGCAGGCCACCTGGCTGCTGGTGGGGGTCGGACTGTTTGCGGCAATCATTTTTTTCTTGCGTGATTACCGCAAGCTGGATGATTACATTTACCTGCTCGGCCTGGCCGGCGTTTTTCTGCTGGTGGTCACGGCCGTAGCAGGTTACGATCCCAATAACTCCGGCGTCCGGCTCTGGTTAAAGATCGGCGGCATGTCAATCCAGCCGGGGGAGTTCTCAAAAATCCTGCTGACTATCTTCCTGGCCGGCTATCTTCATAGCAAAAGGGAGCTTTTGTCAACAAGCACCTGGCACCTGGCCGGCCTGCCGATGCCGCCCGCCAAGCATCTCGGCCCCCTGCTGACTGTGTGGGGCATGTCATTCATCATGCTGCTTATCATGAACGACCTGGGTCCGTCGCTGCTGCTGTTCGGCATATTCCTGGCGATGATTTATGTGGCCACTAACCGGCTGTCGTATCCCGGCATGGGCCTGGTGCTGATGGCGGGCGCCGGCCTGTTCGCCTACTTTACCAAGGCGGTAGTCCACCTCCGTGTTGATGTCTGGTTGAATCCGTGGACAGACATCCAGGGCAAGGGCTACCAGCTGGCGCAGTCATTGTTCGCCATCGGCGACGGCGGCCTGTTCGGCACCGGCCTGGGAAAGGGCTACCTGTTGACGGCCAGCGGACGGCCGCTGATTCCGGCACTGCAAACGGACTTCATTTTTTCCGCCATTGCCGAGGAGCTGGGCCTGGCGGGAGCCTCTGCTCTCATTGTTCTTTTTCTGCTGCTATGCTACCGCGGCTTCAAGATCGCAATTCTGGCCGAAGACGGGTTCTCCAAGTTGCTGGCTGCCGGCATCGCCGCCGGTTTCGGCCTGCAGACATTCTTCATTCTCGGAGGCGTAATGAAACTGATCCCGCTGACGGGGATCACGCTTCCTTTTGTAAGTTACGGGGGAAGCTCGATAGTGGCAAATTTTGCTTCACTGGCCCTGCTGGTTCTGATTAGCAACAGGACCAACTCGGCTCGCCCCTTGCCCTCCGCTTCGGAGGGAGCCGCGTGAACGGCCCCATCCGCCGCCTGTTTTACGCGACCATTGCCCTGTTTGCGGCGCTTATGGGCATGCTCGCCTACCAGCAGGTTGTTAACGCGGGCCCGCTGGCTGACAACCCTTACAACACGCGCAAGGTTTACGCGCAAATGAGCATTGACCGGGGGCTGATGCTTGCCAGCGACCGGACGGAGCTGGCCAGGAACCGCGAGGAAGACGGGTTATTCTACCGTGTTTATCCCCAGGGCGATATTGCTTCGCAACTGCTCGGTTATAACGATGTCAAGTATGGTCAAAGCGGCTTGGAGCATTCCCTGAACGACTACCTGACAGGCACTGCTGACGAGGTGGAGCTGGCCAATTTTTTTGACACGCTAAGCGGCAAACAGCAGCGGGGCGACAATGTCAAACTCACTCTTGACCCAAAAGTGCAGCGCACCGCGCTTTCCGACCTGGAGAAGCTGGGCAAGCGGGGCGCTGTGGTGGCGCTTGACGCCCGAACTGGCGCCGTGCTGGCAATGGCTTCCACGCCGACCTATGACCTGAATAACCTGGAGGCGGACTGGAACCAGCTAAACCGGGACCAAAACGGACCGCTGCTTAACCGGGTCACCCAGGGGCTCTATACGCCGGGCTCGTCGTTCAAGCTGGTCACAACAGCGGCGGCCCTGGAAAGCGGCGCTTTCAACCCGGACAGCAAGTTCAACGACGAGAAGGGAACGATCAACATAGGTGGCAACGTCATCCATAACTGGCGCGACCAGCCGTTCGGCGAGCATACATTTGCCGAGGCCTTCGCCCAGTCCATCAACACGACTTTCGCCCAGGTCGGGGAGAAGGTGGGCCAGGACAGGCTCGTTGAGTACCAGCAGAAATTTGGCCTTTATGAGAGGCCGCCGCTGGAATTGCCTCCGGATGAGGTCGCCGTTAGCGGCCGCTACGTAAACGGCAGTCTGGCCTCGCCTGGCGACAGCCTTGACCCGGTGCAGGTGGCCTGGATGGCCATTGGCCAGGAAAAGGTGCAGGTGACGCCCCTGCAGATGGCGATGATCGCCCAGGCAATTGGCAACGGCGGCGTCATGATGAAGCCCTACGTGGTTGATTCAATTCTGGACCGGGACTCAACCGTCATCAAGAAGACAGCGCCGGGAGAGTGGAAGCGGCCCATCCGCGACGACACGGCCAGGACAATGACGGACATGATGATTAAGGTGGTCAATGAGGGCACCGGACAGGGGGCGCGATCCGGCAAGGTGCAGATTGCAGGCAAGACCGGCACGGCAGAGGTTGGCGGCGGCAAGGGACCAAACGCCTGGTTCGTCGGTTTCGCACCGGCGGGCAACCCGCAGGTGGCGGTAGCTGTCGTTGTAGAAGATGCCGATGAAAGGGGCCACGATTCCAGCCCGATCGCGCACGACGTGCTCCTGTCGGCGCTGGGAATGTAATTGGGTTTCCGGTTATTGAAGCAAAATCGCAAGATGACTCAGGACGAAGGATAAGCCGAGTTGATAAAGGAAAAATACCGGCAATTGGTGTATTTCAATAAACCACCGTTATCGGAAACAGGAAACCGGAAACCGGAAACAAGTTTTTATGCCCGAACTGCCCAAAATATTTGACAACCGCTACGAGATCGACCGGCTGCTCGGCAGCGGCGGCATGGCCGATGTCTAGCTGGCCCGCGACATTCACCTCGGCCGCCAGGTTGCCATCAAGGTGCTTTATGAGCGCTACTCCCGCGATGAAGAGTTCGTGGCCCGCTTTCGCCGCGAGGCGCAGGCAGCCGCCGGCCTGAATCATCCCCATATCGTCAGTATTTACGACCGGGGCGAGTCGGACGGCAGCTATTACATTGCCATGGAATATCTGGAGGGGAAAAGTCTGAAGGAGCTGATCGCGGAAAAGGGGCGCCTGCCTGCCGACAAGGCCATCTTCGTCGCCGGGCAGATCCTGCAGGCGCTTCAGTTTGCCCATGAGCATAACGTCATTCACCGCGACATCAAGCCGCACAACATAGTCATCAACGGCCGCGGGCAGGTGAAGGTCACTGACTTTGGCATCGCCCGCGCCGGCACCTCGGCCAAGATGACGGAGACCGGCTCCATCCTGGGAACGGCGCAGTACCTGTCGCCGGAGCAGGCCAAAGGCAAGTCGGTTGAGCAAAGCTCAGATTTGTATTCAGTCGGTGTTGTTCTTTACGAGATGCTTACCGGCCGCGTTCCCTTCGAGGGAGAAAACCCGGTGGCCATTGCCCTGAAACACATAAGTGACGAGCCGGCGCCGCCACAGTCCATCGCGCCGGAAATCCCCGACAACCTGAATAACGTGGTCATGAAAGCGCTGGCAAAGGATCCGGGCAGCCGCTACCAGTCCGCCGAAGAGTTTCTGGCCGACCTGGAGCGGTGCCGCGCGCGGCTGCCGGTGACGCCGGCCCCGCCTTCTGTTGACGCCGCCCGCACCGCCGTCATCCGCCCGCCGGCGCGCGAAGCAACCGACGCGGCCGCCACCATGGTCAGGACAGGCCCTGCCAGGGAGAAAAAATCGCGCCGCAAATGGCCTTATCTGCTTATCCTGCTGGCGGCGCTGGCACTGGTGGGAGCCGGCGTTTATTTTCTGGCTTTTGCCCAGGCCGCCACCATAAATGTTCCCAACGTGGTTGGCATGGCCCAGCAGCAGGCTGAGAACACCATCAGGAATCAGGGGCTTCAGCCTGCCGTTGAATCGCAAGAATTCAGTGACACCGTCCCGGCGGGCGCGGTCATCAGGCAGGATCCTCAGGCCGGCGCCCGGGTCAGGAAGGGCGCCACTGTCAATCTGGTGATAAGCAAGGGGAGCAACAAGGTGGCGGTTCCGGAAGGCCTGCTGGGGGAGACGGCCGATTTTGTGAAATCCAAGCTGACGGAAGCCGGTTTAAATCCGGAGCGCCAGCCGGATGTTTACTCCAACTCGGTCGACGCCGGCAACGTCGTATCTGTTGACCCGCGGTCCGGAACACAAGTGCAAAAAGGATCGACGGTTAAATATACCGTCAGCAAGGGGCCCGTGCCGCCAAAGCAGGTTAACGTCCCCGACGTGACTGGACTCACCCAGGCGGACGCATCGGCCAGGCTGGGCCAGGCAGGCCTGAAGGTTGGCGACGTCACCCAGCAGTATTCTGACACTGTTCCCAGCGGCCAGGTAATCAGCCAGAATCCGGCTGCCGGGCAGACCGTAGATGCAGGAGCCCAGGTCAGCCTGGTTATCAGCCAGGGGCAGAAACCGCCAGCCAAGGTGGCGGTACCCGCTGTCACCGGGATGAGTGAAGCGACAGCAGTCTCCACTCTTTCGGCTGCCGGACTTCTGCCGACCGTCACCGAGGTAGCGACCGCGGACCCGGCGCAGGTGGGCGTGGTGATGCAGCAAAATCCCGCCGCCGGCACGAAGGTCAACGTGGACAGCACTGTGTCAATCACGGTCGGTAAGAAGTCCGGCCCGTAATACCGGCCGCGCACGGCCGTCAAAATACATCTTTTATCCGCGCAAAATACAACCAAAGTTGGATTGCGCGCTCCCCGGTTAAGCCTTATGCTTTAGCAACCCTCTCACCTGATCCAGGTGCCGTCAAGGTTAGGAAAGGGTGAGAGAAATGCGAATTTTTGGCTATGTTTCCGGCATCGGTTGCCGCTTCCCGCGCCGTGATTTGGCGATGGCCGGGTCTTTTTTTGGGGGATTCCTGATTTTTCTGGCATGTGTCCCATCAGCGTGGGCAAATCCCGGAGCCACGTCAGGGTCCGCCTACGTCTTGGGCGCCGACTCGCCCCTAACGCTTTCACATGACGGCGCCCAGCAAGTACCGGACATAAGCGGCAACATCGCTGTTTGGGCCGACTCCAGGCCCGGCGGCGGGCCTGGCAACCCGATACGGATTTTCTTCAAGGACCTGACTAAAAACGATCCCGAAGAGCCCCTGGTTCAGGTCCCCGGCAACGGCTCAGCAATGGACGGCCAGTTTTTCCCGGCTATAAGCGGCAATCTGGTTGCCTGGCTTGAAGGCTGGCCGGCTAAGATTCACTACATGTTTCTGGGCAGTGGCTGCCCCGGCCAGGCCGGCTGTGACCAGATTCTAAACGCCCCCGGCGTCCAGACGGTACGCCTGGCTGTCTCCGGCCGGCGCATCGTCTGGACAGACTCAAGAAACGGCCCCGGACAGGATGACATTTACATGTTTGACCTGGATAATCCTTCCTTGGGGGTTCAGCCGCTCGTCACCACGCCCGGTGACAATAGCTGGCCCTCCCTTGACGGCGACTGGATTACCTGGGTGCACACGGAAAATTACAATCTGGGGGTGCCGCAAATAGATGATGTTTATG
>JACWAD010000041.1 GCA_014874175.1 Thermoleophilia bacterium | reverse complement strand
TCCCGGTGGTGCGCGCCGGGGCGGCGGGCAGGGGCCACGTTGCGGCCGCCGATGTTGCCGGCATCGTCACCCGCACCGACATCCTCCGCACCCTGCACGGCGCGCAGATTGAGGAGGCCGCCATCCAGGCAGCCCGCACGGGCGTCAGTTTCCGGGAACGGCTGGCGGCGCGCCCGGAGCTGGCGCCGCTGCTCAAGGCAGCTGGGCGCCTCAGCGCCGATTTTCGCGGCGTCTACCTGGTTGGCGGCTTCGTGCGCGATCTTGTGCTCGATGAGCCCAACAACGACGTTGACATCGCGGTGGAAGGTGATGGAATCGAGTTCGCCCGGCGGCTTGCTGCGGAGCTGGGCGGGAGGGTGCGCACGCACCACAAGTTTAATACCGCCATCATCATCCTGGAAAAGACACAGCCGCAGATGCGCGTGGACGTGGCCACGGCCAGGACCGAGTTTTACGATTACCCGGCGGCGCTGCCGACAGTGGAGTACGCCTCCATCAAGCGGGATCTCTACCGCCGCGATTTCACCATCAACGCGATGGCGGTGTCGCTGGGGCTGGAAGACTTCGGCCGCCTGCTTGATTTCTTTGGCGGCCTTAAGGACATTGAGGAGCGGGTGATCCGGGTGCTTCACAACCTCAGTTTTATCGAGGACCCGACCCGCATCTTCCGGGCCATCCGCTATGAGAACCGCCTCGGCTTCAGGATGAATCGCCACACCATCGGCCTGGCCCGCGGCTGCGTGGAGATGAACCTGGTAGGCGATCTCTCTTCCGCCCGGCTCAGGGACGAGCTGATATGGTTGTTCTCGGAGCCGGAAGTGGAGCATACTATTCTTAGGATTGGCGAGCTGGGCCTTGCCCCTTCCATTCATCCGGCGCTGCTGGTGAATGCCCCCGGCGCGGAGCTGGTCAGGCGCGCCGACGCGGCCGCCCGCCGGTTCCGGCTGCTGGACCGGATCAAGCCCTGGCGCCTGCGGTTGGCTGTTTTGGCCAGAAAAATGGACGCCAGTCAGCTGGAGATCTGGACGGAACGGTTGAAGCTGAGGCGCGGCGACGCCGAGCGGATCAACAGCAGCGTTGTGATGGCGCGCCAGGTTTTAAGCAGGCTGCGCGGCGGCGAGAAGCTCTCTCGCGCGGCTGTTTATGAGATGCTGGTGCACCTCCCTCCAGAGGCTGTCTTGCTGGCCTGGGCAGAAACAATGGATGAACAGGCCGCCCGCCTGCTTGAGCTTTATTTGACTGAGCTCAGGTTTGTTGACATTAGTATAAGCGGCCATGACCTGATCGCCGCCGGGCTTAAGCAGTCGCCCCGGCTGGGACAGATCCTGGCTGAGGTGAGGCGGCTTAAGATTGAGGGCAAGGTGGGGGGAAGGCAGGAGCAGCTTGCCGCGGCGCGGCGGCTGGCAGGCGCCAGACGAAGAAGCGATAAAAAAGCTTAGATCCCTCGTCGCCTGTGGCTCCCCGGGACAGCCGTGGGCACAATAACGGGGAACTGATAACCGGGAACCGGAAACTGAAAACTGTGAACTTGAAACTGGGAACCTAACCAAAAAAATGATAGACAGTCAACTTTTATTGCAATTTCTGATAACCCTGCCGGCGCTGCTGGTGTCAATGGTTTTCCATGAAGTCTCACATGGCTATGTCGCCTTCCGCCTTGGCGACGAAACGGCCTTCAAGCGCGGGCGCCTCTCTGCGAACCCGCTCCGCCACCTGGATCCCCTCGGTACGATCATGCTCTTCCTCACCTATTTTGTCTCCGGCGGCACGATGCTGTTTGGCTGGGCCAAGCCGGTGCCGATCAACCCTTCTTATTTCAAGAATCCTCAGCGGGGCATGATGTGGGTGGGAGCAGCCGGCCCGGTGGCCAACTTCATGCTGGCCTCGGCAACGGCGCTGGTGATGAAATGGCTTTTTCCGGTGCCGGTTGACAGCACTTTCCTGGGCGTCCTCTTCCTGGTCTTCCAGCTTAACCTGATCCTGATGGCGTTTAACCTGATCCCGGTGCCGCCGCTGGACGGGTCGCGCATCCTGGGTGGATTTTTAGGCCGGGAAGCCTACATTCGCTGGATCAGCCTGGATCGCTTCGGCATGCTTTTTATCATGCTGCTGTTTTTTGTCATGATTCAGTTCAACCTCATCAGCGCCCTCACCGGTCTCTATCACCTTTTCCTGCCGGCGTCATACGGATTCTGACGGAATGCGAACGGGGAATGCGGAATAATTCCAATGCGGAATGCGGATTTGGGATTTCAAAACGGACCGCCAAAGCCCGTCTAACGTTTAACGTTTAACGGAAAAAACTTCTCATGCCGCGTTAAACGTGGAACGTTCTCGCAATTTTCGTGCGCTTTTTCGGATTTCAAATTTACATTGGTTCACGGGGGGAGTATGGCTAATTGTCTGGATGTTTTTCCGCAGGCGTCTCAGCATCCGTTCCGCCTCATTGCTTTTGACTGGGACGGCACTGCAGTTGCCGACCGGCGCGCAGACGCGGCCCCGGTGGCGGCAGCGCTGGAAGAACTGCTGAAGCTGGAAATCCCGATTGTCATTGTCACGGGCACCAACTTCGGCAATATAAACCGCCAGGTCTGCTCCCTGATAACCGGCCCCCACAAGCGCCACCTTCACGTCTGCACCAACCGGGGCTCGGAGGTGTACGGGTTTGGCGAAGAGGGAGCCGCCATGCTTCTTTACCGCAAGGAAGCCACACCGCACGAAAACGAACTGCTGGACCGGATCGCCACCGCCGTTCGCCAGGATATCGAGAGCCGCTCGCGCATCTCGGTGGAGGTGGTTTTTGACCGACTTAACCGTCGCAAGATTGACCTCATCCCCGAATGGCACGATCCGCCTAAATCACAAATAGGCGATCTGATCAAAAAAACGGAGGCCCGCCTGCGGGACGGCGGCTTTGGCGGCGGCATCCACGGCGCTTTCGAGTTGACTGCTTACTACTCCAGGCGCTTCGGCCTGACAGGGGCCAGCATCACCAGCGACGTCAAGCACATCGAAGTCGGCCTAACGGACAAGTCGGATTCGATGCGCTGGATCAGCGGCGAGCTTTGCCGCAAAAAGAACATCGCTTTTGCCGACATGCTCGTTCTTGGTGATGAGTTCGGGCCCGTGGCCGGATTTGAGGGGAGTGATTTTCGCATGGTGCTGCCGGAGCTGGCGCGGCCAGCTCAGGCGCGGCCAGCTCAGGCAACTGCCGGCGAGGCCAGTTCTGGCCCGGCCGGGGAGGATTCGCGGCCCGGAGCCACCTATATCTCGGTGGGCCCGGAGCCTAACGG
>JACWAD010000040.1 GCA_014874175.1 Thermoleophilia bacterium | reverse complement strand
GCCGATCGTGAGGCTGAGATCCTCGAGGCCCATCCTGGCCCCGTACTGCTTGCCGAGACTGCGGGTACGAATGACAAATTCAGACATATGAACCTTTCTTACACGATAATGAGCCTTTCTTACACGATAAAGATGAAAACCGCGTGAAAAACAGCTTCCGGAAAACATGGCTGCCAGCAACAGGAGCAAGCGCTTGATGCCCGGAAGCGGGAGGCCGGCTCACGCCGGCCTCCCGCAATGGCATCTATTGGCTGCTAAACGACGCCAGGCTGCTACTCGACGCCTTCGTACTGATGGTCAGCAGCGGTGCCCGCCGGGTCCTCATGTCCACCGGGCCCGTCAGTTTCCTTGGCGTTATTTACTTCCTGCCCGCCAGGCTTCTCCTGATCGGTTTGACCGGTCTGCGCCGGCCCCGTCTGTGTTTGCTGAACCGCCGGCTGCTGGTTTGCGGAACCCGCTGGTGTCTTCGCGCTTGCGATGGCTGCGACGCTGCCGGCTATCAGCAGACCTATTAGCAGACTTGCGACAACGAACAAGATGACACGTTTGTTATGTCTCACAGTCTTCACCTCCTTTCAGTTTGACTGTTTGCGCGGCTCTATAATTAATATAGGCAGCGATGATGAATTTCCCGTGAAAATATAAAAAAACCGTCCGTGGACGGTTCTTGCAACAAGTGCAGGCGCGTTTTGATGACTGCGTCGATTTCAGGCGGCGGGAAATCTCACGGTGACTTCCGTGCCGGCTCCCGGCTCGCTCCTGATTTCTATCCTCCCCCTGTGAGCTTCGACGATCTCCCAGGCAATCGAAAGGCCCAATCCGGAACCGCCCACGGTTTTGGAGCGCGCCGCGTCCGCCTTGTAAAAACGGTCGTAAACACTAGCAATATCAGCGCGATTAATCCCTATCCCGGTGTCCGCCACCGTCAGGAACACCTGACCGTCCCGGCCATGCAATGACAAGTGGACCTCTCCCTGCTCCCGGTTGTAATCAATGGCATTCCTGATGAGATTGTTGAGAAGGCGTTTAAGCTGGTCTGGATTTCCCCTGACAGAATGGCTTTCGTCCGGGCTGAAATCGCAGGAGAGGCTGACTGAATTCATCTTCGCGTAGGGGGACATGAATTCCGCCTGCCTGCGGACTATGTCCCCCAAATCAACCTGGAGGAACTGCATCTGTCTCAGCTCATCTCCGCGCGCCAGGAAAAGGAGGTCATTGACTATGCCGGTCAGGTATTCGGTCTCTTCCAGCGAATCACGGATGAATCTTTCATAATCCTTCCTGTCGCTCCCGCCGCCCAGCACTGCCTCCGCTCCGGTCCGCAGGACTGACAATGGCGTCCTCAGCTCGTGAGCCGCGTCCGCGACGAACTTCTTCTGCGCGGCGTAAGCGTCCTCAACGGGCGTCAACGTCTTTCCCGCCACGTAGTAACTGACGCCTGCTGCCAGGGTTATGATCAGGCCGTCCACGATGAAAAGGACAGCCTCGAGCCGGCTCTGGGCCCGCTCAACGACCCGTGTTTCCAGACTGGCATCGTTCTCGCCTCCGGCGCCCCGGTATTCGAGGTTGTCCACGGCATTATTGGAGAAGAGAAAGTACACGGAGACATTAAAGATTATCAGCAGCGCCAAAACGCCAAGGGTATAATAAACAGCCAGTCTGACCTTGGCCCGCCTGAAAGGGTCATGCCTGGAGTTTGTAACCGACGCCGCGGACAGTCTTGATGATATTTTGGTTCTTGCTGTCATTTAACTTCTTGCGTAACTGCTTGATGACCGCGTCGACCACATTGCTGTATGAAGATTCCGTCAGTTCCCAGCAATGATTGTAGATCTGGTTGCGGGTGAGAACCAGTCCCTTGTTTCTGACCAGATAATCCAGAACCGCATATTCTTTCAAAGTCAGCTGAAGGGGATCGCCTCCATTCCGGGCAACATGGCAGGCGTTATCAACGGATACATCCCCGGCAATCAAAATCTCGCCCTTTTTTTCCGGCTGGCGCCGCAGCAGGGCGCGGAGGCGCGCCAGCAGTTCTTCCAGCTCAAAAGGCTTGACCAGGTAATCATCCGCGCCGCAGTCCAGGCCTTCCACCCTGTCCTCGAGATCGCTTCTGGCCGTGAGCAGCAGTATCGGCATGTTGACATTCCTTTCCCGCAGGTCGCGGCATACGTGGAAACCGTCCTTCACCGGCAGCATGATGTCCAAGATGACGAGGTCGTAATCGCCGATGGCCGCCCGCTCCTCACCGCTGCCGCCGTCATAAACGCAGTCAACGGCATAGCTTTCCTTCTTGAGCGCCTTCTTGATGTAACCGGCCAGTTTACGGTTGTCTTCTACCAGGAGTATCCGCATGGTTTCAGTCTATTTCTTTTTCATGAAAAAACCATGAACATATTTACTAATCATCCAGTTCGCTCGGGTCAAGTCGGTCAAGTCCTTCCGGTCATAAATTAAACTGCTCACCAATTTACTCCGGGAGCCACCGGGTTGTCATTCCGAGAGCCCCTTTGGCTTCGCTCAGGGCAGGCTCCGGCGACGAAGACGTCAGCCACCAGCTCGAAATACAAACCCTTATTCTGCTCACAGTCCGGTTGATATTGCTGCTGGTGCGTATCAGCTTTGTCGTGTAGGGCTGTTTCTGAGCGTCATCTTCCTTCTCTTTTCCTTGCCAAGAATCATGCACCCTGTCAAGAAACAGGCGCACGCGCACTGAAAATCCAGCACCCCAATGCAGGAAATCAGAGCCGTCCGGAGGAGTCAGCATAAGCCGGCAGTGCCGGCAAGGGCCTTAAGAGGTAGAATGCTTACGGAATTCCGTGTTTTAAAGCGTGTAATCTTCTCTTGGAGGCAGCAGGCCATCTCAGGTCGGGGAAATACACCAGAGCCGCCGCCGGGCACAATTTTCGCCAGAACTGATGCGGCGCCCGGCTTTCTGCCGCGCCCGGCCGCGGCAGCAGGCGTCCGCCGCAGCCGCCGCCTGGACGCCAAATGGATTTCTGGCATCCTGTTTACGGTTTTGCTTTTTTTGCTGATGGTTGTGCTGGTGCTGCTTCGGCTGACGGGCCAGGACCAGGCCGAGCAGACGATAGCCGCCATGAACCGGCCCATCCGGGCGCAGCAGCAGCTCAGGGCGGACCTGCCACTGCTCTCGCCACGCTTCTATGAATTTATCAACAGCGCCGGCTACGCACGGAGCGTATATGAGAATCCCGCCTCTTTGCAGGAAAAGATAGACACGATCCCACTGACGCCAGCCGGCCAGGACGCGGGGCCCGTCCCGGTTTCAGCTGCGGGCGGCGCCCTGGCGGGTTCCGGCAGCTATCTGCGGGCGACCCTGGGAGTTTACGGGAGCGCCGTGCGCGTCCTGGGCAGCGGCGTTCATGCTGATGCCGAAGGCGCGCTATTTGTTCTGCTGGCGCTGTTGCTTGTAACTGGCTCCTCGCTTGTTTTTTTCAGCCGCGGCGCCGGCCGCATTGTCAGCGTTGGCAGCTCTGTGGCGGCGGCCAGCTGGGCGCCTCTGTTGGCGCTAACGCTGATTCGTAACAGTTTGCAAGGCTGGCTGGACGGAACGGGGGCGCAGGCGCAGGGCGACATGCAAAGGCAGATCTTGGCGGAATCGTTGCGCCCGCTTGCTGCCGCCGCTTTGGACCAGGCCACAATGGTATTCCGGTTCTTTTCCATTCTGGCAGTCTTGGCACTTTTGGCCGCAGTGATTGTCTTTCTGGGGCTGAGGCTGCGGCCGGGAAGCGGTACCGCAAATGTCGAATGACGTATAAGGATTATTGGCAGCAATTTATTCAGCGCTGCCGCGATCTTAACACCTGAAAGCCAAACCGTGGCAGCGCGGCCATCCGCCTGTAACGGCTGGGCTCCAGCCAGAGGCGGTATAGCCATTCCAGGCCTGCCTGGCGCAGCAGGCGGGGGGCGCGGGGAACCCGGCCGGCAATAAAGTCAAAGGCTCCGCCGACGCCAAGCGCCACCCTGACGCCGGTGAGCAGGTCCCGGTTGCGGTCGATCCAGAAATCCTGCTTGGGGCAACCGTATGCCACCGCCAGGATGGCGGCGCCGGAACTGTTTATCTCAGCGATGGTTTCGTGATTTGTATCCGCATCCGGATCTCTGCTGCTGGTGCCTGCTATCTCAAGGCGCGGGAAGCTGGCCTGAAGATTGGCGGCCGCCTGCCGGGCAACGCCCTCGGCGCCACCCAGGAGATATATGCTGTGTCCGTCGCTTTCGCACAGGCCGCAGATCTGGGGGAGCAGATCGGCGCCGGTGACGCGCCCGGCAAGCGGCAGGCCCAGCCTTCGTGAAGCCCAGACGATGCCGATGCCGTCCGGCACGTTCAGCTCGGCCCGGTTGAGCAGCCGCATCAGGCGGGAGCTGGTGCCCGCCAGCATTACATACTCGGGGTTTATAGTGACCACCTGTTTGCAGCCGGGAGATTTCAAGTAATCGCTGACCCGCCTCAGCGCCAAGCTGGCATCAACAGGATCGACGTCAACCCCCAGTATTTTCAGCCGCTGGGGACGGCGGCCGTCTTCAATACTTTTGTCCTCAGTCTCGTTCATGCTCGTCCAGTACCTGTTTATAAACGTTTATGATTTCATCTGCTGCCTGCTCCCAGTCGTAGCGCTCAGCCGTTTGCCTGGCGCGTACTCCCATCCCGTCCAGTTCAGCGGCAGGCAGTTTAAGGGCGGCAACAATTAAGGCCGCAGCGGCGCCGGCATCATCAAAGCTGGCCAGGAACCCATTTCTGCCATCGTCAATAAACTCCCGGAACGCTTCAATATCGTTTAGCAGGGGAACTGTCCCCGTGGCCATTGCCTCAACCGCGGAAAGGCCGAAAGCCTCATACTCGGAAGCCGATACAAACAGGCGCGCCCGCGCCAGGGCGGCAAGCATCTCACCCCGGGCAAGCTCGCCGGTGAAGTTGACGGCGCTTTCCAGGGCCAGTCCGGCGGCTAATTCTTCCAGCTCTTCTTGCAGCCCCTCCCAGTCAGGGCCAATGATGGTCAATCTGGCGCCGGGCCTGGTCTTTCGCACCAGGGCCAGCGCATCGATGAGCCGGTCCACCCGCTTGTTCTTGGAGATCCTTCCCACAAACAAAAGTTCTTCGGCCCTGATGTTTTTCTTGACATCAGCAAAGACAGGGAAATCAATCCCGTTTTCAATCAGGCAAATCCGCCTGGTTACGGGCGCAAACATTCTTTCGTCCCGGGGGCTGCATGCGATCACCCGGTCAACACCGCGCAGGGCCGACCTGGTGACGGTTCGAAAATACATTTTTTTGAAGGAAGAATGCCAGTCGGTGTGGAAAAACCCCCCGTGGGTGGACAGCACCACCGGTTTGCCATGGCGCCGGCGCAGGGCGCCGAGCAGATCGGTGAAAAAATCCACGCCATGGACGTGGACCAGATCATAGCGGTAAAGCAGCTCCAGCAGGCGGGGAGCGAAAAAATACCTCGGGTTTCCCAGAGAGGGCAGGCGGATGATATTCGTGCCTTCTATGACTTGATAAGGAGGCAAACGGCGGCTGGTTTTGAATATGTAGTCAAGTGTGGCGACGTCGCTTTGATGACCGCGGCGGCGCAACTGGCTACAGAGGCTGGAAACGTAGGTTTCCATTCCGCCGGTACTGGGTAAAAACTGCCGCACTACCTGGAGTATCTTCATTTTGTCTTGAAAAAGTTGCGGCGAAACGGCCCTTTGATGACGGAAACAAATTTTGGATTCTCGGCGAACATAAAATGCACTGGCGCTAGCGTTTTTGGAGGTTATCCCGAAGTTTATCTGGTTTTGCCGGATATGGTAAGTTTTATGCCTGTTTAATCTTCTTTTTCACCGGAGGTGGCGGTGCTTTTTTTCTGCGGCGCCACCGTAAGAGTCTTGAAGTATTCCAACGGGAAAGAGAAAGGCGGTAACCATGAGAAAGAGAAAAGCTTTACCGATTCTACTGGCAGTAGGCGTGGCTGTGTTGATGGCGGCAGCTTTTGGCTGCGGCGGGGGTACCTCTTCCAGCTCCGCAATCGACAATGCGATTAAAAACAGCGGAAATGTCAAGGCTGAGCACGTTGACTTTAACGTGGCGCTGGGGGTTCAGGGCGACCTTTCATCTGTGCAGCCGTCACTGAAGAGCCTGTTGCCTCTAAATCTTACGATTGACGGCGGCGCCGACTTTGACATGAAGGATGCAAAGAACCCCAAGGCTCAGGGGAATATCAAGATCGGCGGGCTGGACAAGCTGTTTAGCAGCATCGGGCAGGCACAGGGCGTCAGCTCCCAGACAACCATGGGCCTGCAGCTCTTGAGTGGCATGCTCTCCAGTATCGATTTCGTACTTGTTGACAATGACCTTTACGTTAAGGTAAGCGGGAATTGGTATGATACCGGCAATCTGTCCTCGGCGACAGGCGGCCTGAAGCTGCCGACCACGGCCACCACTGCCGCCAACACCAGCTGCTATCAGAACGCCCTCAAGGACACCAGCAAGTTTGGCGCCAGTACGATATTCAAGAATGTGCAGGATCTTGGCACTGAAACGATCGATGGCGCCAGCACTCATCATTATAAGGCCGATGTCAACTTCGATTCCCTCCTGACCCAGGTCGCGAACACCACCCGCGACTGCGGCGACGCCCAGGCGGCCGGCGGCATAGAGGCAGCCAAAAGCCAGATCGGCAGCGTCTTCAAGACCGCTTCTGTGGAGATGTGGATAGGCAATGACAACTATTTCCACCAGGTAAAGATCAACCTGGCGGTGGATCCGAGCGTGATCGCCGGCCTGGTCGGGGGCACCAGCACCAGCACCACCAGCAGCAGCGCCCAGGGCGCCGCTGCCCTAAAGGCGATTCAGTCCGTCACGTTTAACGTAACGCTCAAGCAGTCCAAGTTCAACCAGAGCTTCAATATCAGCAAGCCGTCCGGCAACATCCAGAAACTGTCCGATGTCTTGGGCGGGCTTATCGGCGGCAGCAGCGGTTTGCTGGGCGGAGGCGCCGGCAGCAGCCCGGGCGGCAACGTGGTAATTCCAGGGATGTAGAGGGCGGGTTGCCCAGACGCGTTGTTTTATAACGTGTTGGCAGGGGCACGGCATGCTATGCCGTGCCCCTGCCTGTTAATTCATCCTCAGCCTCCCTTTGATGGGAAAGAGGACCGCAAGGATTACCTTCTGTTTTGTTTTTACAATCTTCTTACACCCGCTTAATCCCGTCATTACGGGTCGTGCCCTTAAACTTCTGTAAATTCATCAGCCGCTAAAAGGAAGAGCGGCCATCGTCTCCAAGATATTCGGTGACCAAACCAATATCAAAGGAGGAGACGATGGCCAAGTCCAACGCTAAGGGTAAAAAGGGTCTCGTGCAAGAGGTTTTGACCGATGACCCCGATTTCCTTAGGCAG
>JACWAD010000039.1 GCA_014874175.1 Thermoleophilia bacterium | reverse complement strand
GGCGGCAAACAAAGGGCGAAGGCCTCCTTGACCAAGAAAGGCAGTTCCGTAGTAAAGCAACAGGATGTAAACAGCAAAAGCAAAAACAAGACCGATCCCGTTTGCGTCAGTGGCCGCGGGCGCACCCCTTGCTGTAATATAAAGCAGCGTCAGCATCAAAAATGCATCAAGGGCGGTAAAGCGTACCCAGGAAAGGTGCTTCAAGACAAACAGCGACACCGCCGGCGCAGCGGCAATGAATAAAAGGGCGATGACGCTGACGCGGACTGACCCCACGTACAAACCTACGCGGATGTCATACTCAGGATAGGCAAGCGTGCACACCAGCAGAAATATGAGCGAAGCCATCGCCGCCAGGAAGAGCCGGCGGCTGTCACCGGTAACAGTCACAGCCGCACCCTTAAAATCTTGCACCCGGGAGCCCATCCTGCCCTAACTTCCTCCGGTCCGAAGCAGCCTTTTCCTGACCAGTTTCAGCACCATCCTGTCCTGAGCGGACAGCCCCAGAAGTGTAATTGCCGCCAGATAAACCCCCGCCATCACCGCGGCCTCAAAGGCAACCCGCGCGACGCCGCCGCCGGTTCTCAACCATAATTCCATCATTAAGACGGCTGCACCGGCGGCTGCTGCTGCACCGGCAGGTTTTAGAAACCCAAAATCATAAGCGTGGGTTTTCATCAGCAGCCAAATTTCCGCTGCCCTCATTAGGTTGATTGCAGTAGCAGCGGCTACATTTGCGATTGCAGCGCCAACGAGGCCGTGCCCGGGAATTAACACAAGACATATTGCAATATCAACAATCAGCGAAACCGTAATGTTCAGAAGCTCCAGTCTCGAGCGGCCCGACATCAGCACCATGGAACCTGAGGGGCCGGCCGCAGCGTTAATTAGCTGAGAGAGCGCCAGGATCATGAGTGCCGCGCTGGCGGCGGTAAAACCGCCCCCAAACAGTTTCATCACCGGATCCGCAAAAAGTAGCTGCAGCAGCACCAATGGCAAGGTGAAGACCAACACCCATCTGGTGACCGTCTTGTAAAGTGAGCCAAGCTCACTTGGGCGGCGCTTGTTATAAAGGTCGGAGATAACCGGTGTAAACACGGTAGCGAATGCCAGAAACATCGCCGAACTGATTACGCCGACACGAAGCGCCGCCCCATAGTAGCCGACTTCTGTTGAAGTTCCCAGGTAGCCAAGCATGATCATATCTATCCAGACAAGCACTATGCCAATAATATTTGAGAAAACCAATGGAAAAGAATAACGAAACAAGCGGGCGCTCTCTGTCCGGTTGTCAATCACTGTTCCAGGAGCAGCCATATCTGCGCCACGAGGCAAAACCTTGAGCGCGAATGACATTGACAAAAGTGTTGCTACGACAAGAGCGGCCAGGTTCGCCCATACTGCTCCCGCCAGGCCGGCTCCGGCCACCAGGAATGCAGCTGTGAGAAGAAACTTCAGCAGCTGCTCGCCGATATCACGGCTGTAGACCTGATAGCGCATCCAGTGAAGCCCCTGCGTGGTTGCATTAAACAATTTTGCCGCCACCCAGAATGGAATCGAAATGGCAAAAATGCGCAGTGCGGCAACCGCCGCCGGATCGCTGCCCATCAGCCTTGTGGCAACCGCTGGCGCCAGCACAATTGTGGCAAGCATCAGAAAAATGCTGACCGGGACGGCCAGCAGCAGGGCTATCCTCAGCATCCGCCGCGCCAGCCGGAACCTGCCTTCACCGGCGTAGAGAGAGATAAAACGTACCACGCCCAGGTCCAATCCAACCACACCGGCAAGGCCGAGGATATTGGCAAGACTGACAATCAGAAAGAAATAGCCGAGCTCGTTCACCTTGAGCATGCGGGCCAGAAAGATAGTATATCCATACGCCAACACAGTGCGGACAAACGTTCCAGAAAGATTGATCATGGCCCCCTTGGCGATCCGGGGCAGGTAGGCAGGCGCAGCTTCCGGCGACAGAAGCTGCCCGTCAAGCGGCCGTGGCTCTTCGAAAGAACTCATTCCCGTCCGCGCCACGCCTCAAGGATCAGCGAGGCCAGCCCGCGTATGTGCCCGGCAGGCTCGCCTTCGACTCCCTCTCCCAGAAAAACAAAAGCGTCATCATGGGTGTGCATGCCGGTTAAAACTTGCGGGCGCGCAAAAACCTCCGGGGACATCCGCCCTTTCAGGTCATAACCGCGCCTGGGCACGGCCACCAGATCAGGCCCTGCAGGCACCAACGGCCCGCTGAACAGGTCGGAGCCCGCCTCAACCTTGTCAATCACCGGCTCGCCACTATCCGGGTCTTCCAATGAAAGCAGCATGTTTCTTAATTCCTCACCCACCCGGCAGGCGTCGTCCGCGTTGATCTTGCCTCCGGGTTCGCGCCCCTGACGGCTATAATAGATCCTGCCCGGATCCATGCAGTATGCGACTGTGTTTTCAGGCTTGATATCCGCAATGGTTTTCGCTTCGGCAGCCAGGGAAAGAAACCCTCTGTCCACTAGGAGCGCATTCGAAAAAACCTCGTTCCTGATTCCGCAAAACCCGTGGTCAGAAAGCATAAAGAAGGCAGTATCAGGGGGCAGCCCGGCGGCAAACTCGCCCACAATCTCGTCCAGGCGGCGGTAGTAGCGCAGAAATTCAGCCTTGTAGGTGGCGTCGGATTCCTCATAATGGCGCCAGAAAAAATGATGCAGACGGTCGGTCCCCGTAATAACAGTGATGAAAAAATCCCATCGCTCCTGCTCCCAGAAGTGAAGCATTGCTTCGCGGCGTTTTTCCAGCGTATCGTGAAGGTCTTCAAGCAGCAGGTCCAGGGACTGATGCCCCTTGGCGGCATCCACATCGATGCGGTAGCTGATGCGGCTGAGGTAGTCGTATGCCTCCGCCGGGTAAACGGCCCGCTCCAGGTTGGGCGCTACAAACCCGGACACCAGCACGCCGTTCAGCGGGCGGGCCGGATAAGTCGAAGGCACGTTGAGTACGCAGCAGCGCCCTCCTTCATTGCTAATCAGGTCCCAAAAAGGCTCAGCCTGCACATGGGAATAATTGGGGAAATACAACTCCCAGGCACCAGGCCTTCTGTCAGTAAAACCAAAGATGCCATGCTCGCCAGGATTTACGCCTGTCATAAAAGAAGCCCAGATCACAGAAGAGATCGTGGGAATCTCTGTTTGCATCTGCGCCAGTTGCCCTCGAGCAGCCAGAGCGGCCATATGCGGCAGGTTACCGGCTTCGATCTCTTTTTTTAGAAAACTGAAGGGCGTGCCGTCAAGCCCAATGACCGCCACCTGCCGCCGGCGTCTTTTATGAATGCCAGTAATTGATCTCAATCCTTATAATTGATTAAATAGTAATAGCGCAATCTTAATTTAATTACTTATAAATTGATTGTAAGCAGCAAGGACTTCCCAGTCAAAACCAGCGCCGGCCCAAAACTAATATCAGCTTTGTCTGACCAGCCTCTGTTTTTGTCCCACGTAGGGCAGCAGCCGCCGCATCGCCCGGCTGAGCCGGCTTTGCCTGTCCTCAAATTTGCGCTCCAGCCACTCCAGCAGCGGCAGCTCCACCGGCAAAGCGAAGTTGTAACGCGCTAACCGCCAATATGGAATTTTATTGATAATGGGCACGCGCAGGTTCCCCAGCGAAAGCAGAAGTGCGTAGCGGGTAGCCCGGATAAAATCTTCCTGATCCTTGTCCGTGACCCAAGGAGTCCAGGGCAAGTCACGTTTTCTGTATGTTCGGTTCAGCACTTCCCAGTCCTCCGTGCGCCGCGGCGGCACGTATCCGGACTTCTTCACCAAGTCGTAAAGGGGAACGCCCGGGAAAGGCAGGAATGTCCCCAGGGAGATCTGAATCCGGGGATGGATTTGCCAAAGCCTGAGGCAAGTATTGATTGTGTTTCTGACTTCTTGCCTGGTTTCGGAGGGATTGGCGAGAATAAGGGTTGCCGAAAACCTGATCTGCGGATATTTCGCCATCACTTCAACGCCCCGGACAATATCCTCGACGCTTTGGCCCTTGTTAATCAGTTTCAAGATACGGTTATTGCCGGATTCGAGGCCGAAACAGATGCCCTGGCACTTTGTCTCCACCAGCTTCCGGGCCAGGTCTTCATTTATGTAGCCCACGCGGAATTCGCCCTCCCATGGCAGATCCATCTTCTCCAGAATCTCAAGCGCCCGCTTTTTTCTGCCAAACAGGTTGTCATCGTAGAACCTTACGCCGTCAACGCCGTAACGGGCCTTGAGGTTCTTGAGCTCGGCCAGTACGAATTCCGTGGAGTGCCCCCGCCACCGGCCCTTGTTGAACTTGAGGTTGTAACAGAAGCCGCATTTAAACCAGCAGCCGCGCGAGGTGACAAAATTGATCACCCGCCGGCGGCCCCACATGGGCACAAGGTACCGCTCGATGTCAACAATGTCCCAATCGACCCGGTACTTGTCCAGGTCTTCAATCAGCGGTCTTTCTTCGGTAAAAAACAGCTCCCCACCCCGTTTATAACCAATGCTTTTGACCTGGCTCAGATCTCTGCCATTTACGATCGCATCAGCAAGCTCAACCGCCGTCTCTTCCCCTTCGCCGATGACGATCATGTCGACGAACGGCTCTGCCAGCGTCTGTTCGGGAACCAGCGAGGCGTGCACGCCGCCCCAGACAACCGGTGAATCGCAGAGCTCCTTTATTTTGCGCGACAGCTGAGCCGAGAATTTCGTCTGGTTGCAGGTAAAGGCCGAGATGCCGACAAAGGCCGGCTGCTTGCGGGCGATCTCGGCTGCGTAGCGGTCAATTTCATCCGGCGTGAAGTGCAATACCTCGACATCATGGCCCGCCTGCCTGAGGGCACCGCCTACATAGAGAATGCCCAGCGGCGCGGTGGTGATGAACTCTGGGGCGCAGACGCTAACAAGGACTATCATTTGCTACCTTTTCAGCAGATTAATATAAAAAAGTGACACCGGGAAAGAGCAGTTGGCAGGACAGACTGGGGCTTCAGGTCGTTTTAATGCGTGCCGTTCTCACTTTAAATTTCCTTAAAACGTTCTTGTCGTGATCATCCAGGCCCAGCGCGACCATAATCAGAACATAGAAGAAAACCAGCACTGCCGCAAGGAACGCGAGCTGCTTGACGCCGGCAGGCGATATAACCAATCTGCTGATTGCAAAAACGGCGGCCGCCGCCGAAAACCCTGCCAGCAGCGGTTTAATGAAACTGCGGTCGTAAGCAAGCATGCGCATGATAAATTTGATCTCAACAACCCTCATGGCGTTGACGAGCCCCAGCGAAGCCATGTTTGCGATAGCGGCCCCGTTGATCCCGTACCGGGGGATCAGCAGATAACAGAGCAGGGCGTCAACAACCAGGGCCGTCAACACGTTTAACAGCTCCAGTTTCGACCGACCCGACATGAGCACCATAATTCCGGCGGCGCCGGTGGAGGCATTCACGAGCTGTCCCAGGGCAAGGATGACAAGCGCTCCTCCGCCGGCCACGAAACCGGCGCCAAAAATCTTCATAACCTGGCTGGAAAACATCACTGTAATGATGAAAAAAGGCAGGCTCAAGGCAAATATCCAGCGCGTGACGGTAATATAAAGCTGACTGAGCTCGCCGGTCCTCCCTCTGTTCCAGAGATCAGCAATCACCGGCGTAAACACAAGGCTAAAAGCGGTAATAATTCTTGCGCTCAAGACAGAAACCTTGAGGGCAACGCCATAATAGCCAACGACTGCCGTAGTTCCCAGCAAGCCGAGCATAAGCGTATCGACCTGAAGCCCCAGAGCCACGAGAATATTTGAGAGGGCAAGTGGATAGGAATATCGCAGCATGGTTCCTGCGGGAGACTCGCCCTGGCTTCGCGGCGTCTTTCCGTCAAGATCAGATTTGGAAGCGGCTGCCGGTCTTTTGAGGACGAGGGCGGCAAAATACACAGACATGACTGTGGCCAGCACCAATGCGGCTACATTAGCCCAGACGATGCCAAACAGCCCCGCGCCCATCGCCAGGGCAACGCCAGAGAAACCGAGCTTGAAAACCTGTTCTCCCATGTCGCGGCTGTAAACCTGGTAACGCATTCTGTGCATGCCCTGGGTAGTGGCGTTGAAAAGCCGGGCGGCCACCAACATGGGAACCGACAGTGAGAAAATTCGTAGCGCGGTTACAGAGCCGGCAGAGCCCCCGAGAAAGTGGCGGCTGACCACGGGGGCCTGCCAGGCGAGGGCGGCAGCAAAAACAACCCCCACCGGGACGCCAACCAGGAGGCCTGCCGAGAGCGTTTTGCGTGCCTCCGCCAGCCGACCTTCGCCGCCGAACAGGGCCACGTAACGGACCACGCCTATGTCGAGCCCCACCAGCGCAGCCAGCCCCACAAGGCCGACAATCGTCACCATTAGGAAATATTCGCCCACCTGGCCCACGGGCAGCATCCGCGCCAGCAAAACCGTATACAGGTAAATGATGGCCATCCGGGAAAAAATGCCGGAGAAGTTTATCAGGGCTCCGCTGGCTACGCGGGGAAGATAAGAGGAGAAGACTCCTCGCTCAGACTGGGTTTCCGGTTCGGTCACTACCTGAAGTTTAACGCGTGTTTAAGTGTCGGCATCAGGGAGAACCCGGCACCGGTCCCTTGCCTGTTTCGCTTTTGATGTTTTGGGCTGCCAGCATTCTGAGAGATCCGTCATCCAGCATCCGGGTTATTAATAGGCGCCGCGCTTGCGCATGATGGCAATCGCAGTCCTCAGCATGATCTTTATATCCCAGCTGACGGACCAGTTGGTGACATAAAGGTAATCGAGCTGCAGCATTTCCTGGAAGGGCACATCGCTGCGCCCCAAAATCTGCCAGAGGCCGGTGATGCCGGGCTGGACCAGATGACGCATGTCTGCGGCTCCCAGCAGCTGATTGGCCTCTTCAATCACCAGGGGGCGGGGCCCGACAAGGCTCATTTCACCCCGGAATACATTGATGATCTGTGGAAGCTCATCAATGCTCCACCGTCTGATGACGCGGCCAACCCTGGTCATGCGAGGATCATCCTTGATCTTGAAAATGGGACCTGCCATCTCGTTTTTATCAACCAGGTCTTCCTTTTCGCTGTCAGCGTCTTCGCGCATTGACCTGAACTTGATCATCCTGAACTTTTTGTGATTTTTCCCCATTCTTTCATGGCTATAAAAAACAGGGCCGCGTGAATCGATTTTAATTAGAATGCCAACAAGTAAAAACAGGGGAGAAAATATTATCAAGGCCAGCGATGCTCCAACAAGGTCAATAAGCCGTTTTGACATTCTGGCAAATAAGCCATGATGAGTATAGCGCGGCAGGCTTAGTATAGACAGGCCCTCGATGTCCTCCATCTCAACACGGTGCGAAAGGGCTTCAAAAAAACGTGGAACGACGCTGACATCAACCTTCATCTCCTGACACTCGTGAATGATTCCCAGCATCAGCGGGTGTGGTGTGCGAGAGAAGGCAATGATAACTCTGCTAATGCCATAACGGTCAGCGATCCCCCTGAGCTCCGAAGGCCTGCCCAACAGCTTCACCTGACTGCCTGAACGCTCATCTTCATCAAATTCCTTTGTGTCCAGAAACCCCACAACGCGAAGGCCATACTCTTTGTGCCGGGAAAGCCTGCCAACCAGGCTCTTTCCAATCTCGCCTGCACCCACAACGAGAGTGCTGGTGCGAAACGGATTGTAAAAAGAAAGACTGATGCGGGCCACGGCCCGCAATACTGGCAGCACAACGATAAGCAATAGCCATGTAAGCGCAGCATACATCCAGCCGATTCCGGCCGGACGGCCGCCCATCCCCGTAATAACCAGGAACGAAAACATCAACCAGGTGCCCAGAGATATAATGCCAACCGTTTGCGGCAGCTCATCGAAAGTTGACACAGACAGGCGCCGTGCTTGCCTCTTGTAAACGCCATAATAGTGAAATAACAGCAGCCACAAAGGAATCGCAGCCAGGCCTGCCCAGAACATGGCCGCGCCGGCGTTGCCGGTATTGCTCCCAAGAGCGCTAAGATCGCCATTACTTGCCAGCGAGACAGTGATTAAATAAGCGCCTGTTACCGCTATCAATAATGAAAATGTGTCAACGAGGGGCACGAAGGCCGCACGCAGCACCCGCAGCACCTGGACTTCCCGCCGCGGTATCTCTTCCCCTTCATCGTAGGGAAGAAATTGCCATGCGCCGGATAATTCGTGCCGCCGGGCTTTCGTTGTACGATCTAGTGACGAGTCCACTGATGCTGGCTCCTGACGTGATTTTTGCGAACGAACATATTTTCGGAAGCCTTCCGGCAAAACCCGGCCCTGTTCATACTCGTTCATTTTTCTTTTATACACCAAATTTACGGATATATCAATTTGATGATAAATTTAGTCAACTTTATGGCTTATTAGACAGAACTGGAGGGACATCACAGCTAATTCCGCTCTAATTCCTTTTAATCTTAAGAGAGTGGGAAATTTGGAGCTTTAAGCGGGGGCGCGGCATGCATCTGCATGCCGCGCCCGACATGGAATTATTTGCTTGCGGCTGCCGCTTTGTCCGACGCCGCCCTTATTTCCTCTTCCTCCTCCGGCGTCAGCAGCGGCTGCCCCCGCAGGTAGCGGTCGATGGAGCGGGCGGCGATCTTGCCGGCGCCCATGGCCAGGATAACGGTAGCGGCGCCGGTGACGATGTCGCCTCCGGCAAAAACCCCCTCCTTGCTGGTGGCGAGGGTGTGCTCGTCGGCGACGATGTTGCCCCACTTGTTGAGCTCAAGGTTTTTTGTACTCTGGGTCAGCAGCGGATTGGCCCTGGTGCCAATGGCCATGATGACTACATCAACCGGTATCCTGGTCTCGGAGCCCTCCACGGGCACCGGGCGGCGGCGGCCGCTTAAGTCCGGCTCGCCCAGCTCCATCTTGATTACCTCGATCTCCTCGACCCAGCCTTCCTGGTCGCCAATTATCCGCACGGGGTTGGTGAGCAGATGAAACTCAATCCCTTCCTCCTGGGCATGATGAACTTCCTCACGCCGCGCCGGCAGCTCGTCCATGGAGCGGCGGTAAACCAGGTGAACCTGGGCCCCCAGCCTCAGCGCCGTGCGAGCAGCGTCCATGGCAACATTTCCGCCGCCGATTACGGCCACCCGCTTGCCTATCTTGATAGGGGTATCGTAGTCGGGAAAGCGGTATGACTTCATCAGGTTGGCGCGGGTAAGAAACTCATTGGCCGAGTAAACGCCGTTGAAGTTCTCTCCCGGGATATTCATGAACATGGGCAGGCCGGCGCCGTTGGCGATAAAAACGGCGTCATGTCCATTCTCGAGCATCTCGTCAACGGTCATGGTGCGGCCGATGACATGGTCCAGCCTGATCTCGACGCCTAGGCTCTCCACATAGTCACATTCCCTCTGCACGATCTGTTTGGGAAGCCTGAACTCGGGAATGCCGTACACCAGCACCCCGCCCGGCTTGTGCAGGGCCTCATAAATGGTGACGTCGTAACCCTGTTTGGCCAACTCGCCGGCGCAGGTAAGACCGGCGGGGCCGGAGCCGACCACGCCGACTTTCTTGCCCTTACCGGCGGCAATCCCGGGTTTTGCCGCTTCGCCCTGGGCGGCCTCCCAGTCGGCGGCGTAGCGCTCCAGGCGGCCGATGGCCACCGGCTCGTGCTTGCGGCCCAGAATGCAGAGTTTCTCGCACTGGTCTTCCTGGGGGCAGACGCGGCCGCAGACGGCGGGGAAGCTGGTCTTCTGCTTCAGGATCGCAATCGCGGCTGCCGGGTCGTCCTCTTCCAGCGCCTTGATAAACTGGGGAATATCGATGTTAACCGGGCAGCCGGCCACGCATTTTGGCTTTTTGCATTGCAGGCAGCGGCTGGCCTCAATGAGGGCCTGGTCGCGGTTATAGCCGAGCGCAACTTCATCGAAGTTGCCCGCCCGCTTTTTAGCATCCTGTTCAGGTATGGGCGTGCGCGGAATTGAGGTCTTCTTGGGCTTCTTGGCCCCTTTGTCCTTGTTTACGCCAGGCACTGAGCATCACCCCGGCATTCCAGATAAAGATCGTTGGCAATTTTTTCCTGCTCCAGATATTGCCGCTGTCTGGACATCAACTCGTCGAAATCGACCTGGTGGCCGTCGAACTCCGGCCCTTCCACGCAGACAAATTTTGTCTCGCCACCGACGCTGACGCGGCAGGCGCCACACATGCCGGTGCCGTCCACCATGATCGAGTTCAGGCTCACCAGCGTACGCACTCCCAGGGGCTCGGTTGTCTTGCAACAGAATTTCATCATTATCCCCGGACCGATGGCGTAAACAAGATCGACGCCGCCCGCCTCGCACAGCTCCTTGAGCGGCTCCGTCACCAGGCACTTACGGCCGTAGCTGCCGTCGTCTGTGGTGACAATGACTTCATCGCTTATGTCTCTCATTTTATCTTCCCACAGCAGAAGATGCTTGGTCCGCGCCGCCAGGATTGAAATCACCTTGTTGCCGGCGTCTTTTAGCTCCCGGGCAATCGGATAAATTGGCGCCACGCCTACGCCGCCGCCGGCCATGATCACCGTGCCGAAATTCTCGATCTCGCTGGGCAGGCCCAGGGGCCCGATGAAATTGGCCAGCGTCTCGCCCCCACTTAGCGTTTGCAGGTGGCGGGTGGATTTGCCCACCGCCTGGACGACGATAGTGACCGTCCCCTTCTCGCGGTCAAAATCGGCAATCGTGAGTGGGATCCTCTCTCCCTCCTCGTGAATTCTCAAAATGACGAACTGCCCCGCCCGGGCGGCGCGGGCCACAGCCGGCGCCTCGATTACCTGCATGTACACATCGTCAGAATAGTCAACCTTATCAAGTATCTTGTACATCTGCCTCCTTCAGCCGACGCATTCAGTTAAAACTGCCAGTCAAATACCAAAGAGATCCCTCGGCTTCGCCTCGGGATGACAAATAGCTGTCATCCTGAGCCGCTTTAGCGGCGAAGAATCACGAGTCCTCAAAAACCCGCCAGATCCTTCGGCTTCGCCTCAGAGCCTGCCCTGAGCGCCGCAAAGGGACGACCGTTTACAAACTTTGTCTTCCTTCAGAATGATCACTGAAACTTTACTTTAACTCCGCGTCCGAGACGGAATAAAGCGCCTCGTTTTTTAAGTCCTTGATTAACCTGATTGTACGCATCATCTCCGCGTCCTTGACATTGCAGATGGCGGAAGTCATGCCGGCGCTGACAAGCATGGGCAGAAAAACGCGCTCAATCGGACCGCGCAGCTCATCCGGCGCCCCGTTGGAGACATTGGAAAGGCCGCATGTTGTCTGCACCGGCTCCTCAAACAGGTCGGGGAGCGACTTTAGCACATTTTGCACCGCCACCGCATGCGCCTGGCCCACTTCCACACCGATAGGGAGAATGATCGGGTCGATCCAGATGCGCTCGTTGGTAATGCCCAGGCCGTTTGCCGCCGACACCAGCTCGTAGGCCAGACCGATGCGCTCATCGGCATCCACGGGAATATGGGTGGACATGGTCAGGCCGATAATCTCGCAGTCATACTTGGCCGCCAGCGGCAGGATGTTTTCCATCTTGTCGGGCTGGGCGCTAAAGGAATTGATCAGCGGCGGCTGGGCGCAAGCCTTGATGCCGGCCTCCATCGCCTCGTGGTTGCTGGTGTCCAGGCAGAGCTGCAGGCCGGAAACCTCCTGGATGGTTTTCACCATCCACTCCATCAGCGCCGGGCCGTCCTTTCGCGCCGGGCCCAGATTGACGTCAAGCAGGTCGGCGCCGGCCTCGGCGCATTCGCGCGCCAGCTGCTGAACGGGTTCGGGGTTGCGCTCCTGCATCGCCTCCCCGATGATCTTGCTCATCACGTTGATGTTCTCAGCGATTGCCTTCATAAAACCTCCTGTATTCAGTCGTTTTGAGGAGCAAAGCGACGAAGAATCTGGCCTGAGATCCTCCGCTGCGCACAGGATGACAAGTTGGGATTCCACGGTGTCCAACACGTGTTCGCTATTCTCTAAGCCCTGCCCTTTTCACGATCTCCGGCACCGCGGCCTCCCATTCTACCGCCATGATGTGGACGCCGGCCACACCTTCAATCTCTCTCACTTTCTTGATGACATCGACGCAGACCTGGATGCCCTCATCCTGCGCATCTCCCGCGCCCGACATGCGCTCAACAATTTCATCCGGCACGTCCATGCCGGCCACCCTGTTTTTCATGTATTTTGCCATGCCGGCGCTTTTAAGCGGCGCCACGCCCGCGAGGATGCGGCAATGCTCGCTTACCCCCAGCTCTCGGCACTGACGCATAAACTCCTCAAACTTGCCAACGTTAAAGACAATCTGCGTCTGGACAAAATCAATTCCCGCTTCGACCTTTTTCGCCAACCGCAGCGCCCGGTAGGGGAACGGATCGGCGTATGGATTGGCGGCGGCGCCGATAAAAAGTTGTGGCGCCAGGCCGGTTATCTCTTCGCCGTTCTGAAACACGGGGCCGTCACGCATGTCCCTGACCATCCTGATCAGGGTAATTGAATCCAGATCGAAAACCCCCAGCGTCTGCGGATGGTTGCCGAGGCTCTGGTGGTCGCCGGTAAGGCAAAGCAGGTTCCTCACCCCCAGCGCCGCCGCACCGAGGATGTCAGACTGGATCGCCAGCCGGTTGCGGTCGCGGCAGGTCATCTGCATCACGGGCTCCAGCCCCTGCTCGATGCAGAGCCTGGCGGCCGCCGCGCTGGACATGCGCGCAATGGCAGTCTGGTTGTCGGTGATGTTTACCGCATCGACATGGTCCTTGAGAATGCCTGCCTTGTCAATTATGACCTTGGGGTCGGCCGCCTTGGGCGGGCCGAGCTCCGCGGTGACCGTGAAGACGCCCGATTCCAGAACCTGCTCCAGGTTCGACCCTGCTTTCATGGCTCAAAGCCTTCCTTCTTCATCGTGCGCGGGCCGCCGGAGTTGGAAAGATTCCACTTCTTCGGCCCGATTATCCTTTTTAGCGAATCAAGATCCCCCAGAGCCGCCAGCCGGTCGTAGATCTCCTGCCAGACGCACGGGACTTCGGGTGAGATCTCGCAGCGGCCGTTCCGGGAGCCGCCGCAGGGGCCATTCAGCAGCGTCTTGGCGCAGCGGGCTACCGGGCAGATGCCGCCGGTGGCGGCAATCACGCATGATCCGCAGGCGGCGCAGTATTCGGTCCAGACATGATGCTCCCTGACATAACCCAGCATGTTGGTGTTCATTGCCGGCGCCACCCGTTTGCGGGGATATCTGAATACAAGACCCTGGGGCCCGATGCTGCAGGCGGTGGAGAGGACTATATCCGCCTCCTCCACCTGCACGGCGATCGCGTCCAGGTATTCGTTTTCACACTGACGCAAAACGGTAACTGTGTCAACTTTGCCCCGGATGCCTTCCCGGCGGCGGGCAATGCGCAGCTGCTGCGCCAGTTGCTCGGCCTCTTTCTCGCCGCCGGTGAGGCAGACGGCCACGCAGGTGTTGCAGCCGGCGACAAGCACGTTCTCGCAGTCGTCAGTCATGCGCCGTAACTCTTCAAATGGTTTTCGCTCGGCTGTGATCACAACAACCCTTGTTTAACGTTTAACCCTAAAGCCATTTCTTTCATCCGTGAAACGTTAAAACATGAAACGTTAAACGTTTTTCTTGCATTTCAGCTCCGGCTCGATCCTGATCTCAATTGCTCCGGGGTCGAGGCCGGCCTCTGCAATTGCTTTTTTTGCCTCGGCAACGGCCGCCCTTGTCTGCCGGTGCCCATGGATGAAATGGCCGTCTTCGCTCTCGCTGCAGACCGCTACATATACCCTCTCGGCTCCCCTCTCAACGGCGTGCAGCAGCAGGCGCACGCTTAGGCGCCCCGTGCAGGGCAGTATCACGGCGGCAGCATCGGGAGTCACCCGGGCTTGCGAATACCAGCAGCCAAATTCAAGATCTTTGCCGCCGCCGGTTAGCGCCGCTTCAATCTCCGCCTCGATCTGCTCCTCGGATTTGACGCCTATGTCAATTGCCTTGGTCGGGCACTGGGTAAAACAGATGCCGCACACCTGGCAGCGCTCCGGGGAGATGCCAGCCAGCCCTTCCCTGTCATGCCAGGTCGCACCGTAAGGACAGACGCGCACGCAGGTAAGGCAGGCGATGCATTTAAGCTCGGAGTAGCGGGCGCCGGCGCTGCAAAGCAGGCAGCGGGACGCCTCGCAGCGGGCTTCCACTTCCGGCAGGCCCAGCTCCACTTCATCGAAATCGCCGCTTCGCTCGCCGGCCGGCCGCGCAGGCATCTTCCTCCTGGGAGCCGGCTTTACTTTCTCCGCCACGCCGGGCGGCACTTCGCCGATCGGGTCAGGCTCGGGCGGAAAGTCAACATCCGCGCCCAGATATCGCGCCACGGCAATGGCCGCACGCTTGCCGCTGGCCAGTGCGTTTACCGCCGCCCCCGGTCCGGTGACAACCTCGCCGCTGGCAAAGACGCCGCGCCTGGTAGTCGTGCACTGCTCGCGGTCAAAGATGAGAATGCCGCGCTCGTTAACTTCAGGCCCGCTTCCAGGCAAAAAGGAGAGATTTGACATCTGGCCGATAGCGATAATGACCGTGTCGCCCGGCACGACGGAAAGCTCTGTCTCGCAAAACCTGGGCGCAAAACGGCCCTGCTCATCGAAGACCGACTCGCATTTTTTTACTTCCAGTCCCTCAACCTTGCCGTCGCCCATAATTGCGTTCGGCCCCTGACTGCAGATGATGCTGACGCCCTCTGCGGTGGCGTCCTCAATCTCCCAGCTGTGGGCCGGCATCTCATAGTCAGTTTCCAGACAAACCATTGTCACTTTCCCGCCCGACAGGCGCCGGGCGGAGCGGGCCGCGTCGATGGCGACGTTGCCGCCGCCGATGACGATGATCTCCTTGCCCAACTCCGGCGCCTCCCGGCCGGCGTTGACCGCCTCCAGGAAAGGCACGGCCAGGAGAACCTGAGGCAGATCGGCTCCCGGCGCCGGCAGGGAACGGCTTTCGGAGAGGCCAACCGCGATCAGCACCGCGTCATATTCATCCGCAAGTTCATCAAACGCAATATCTTCGCCCACCTTGACGCCGGTTCTGATCTCGACGCCCATGCCGCGGATGTAATCAATATCTTCATCCAGGATGTGCTTGGGCAGGCGGTAGTTGAGGATGCCGGTGCGAAGGAAGCCGCCGGCTTCAGACTGGCTTTCAAAAATCACCGGGCGGACCCCAAGCAGCGCCAGGTCGTGGGCTGCCCCCAGCCCCGACGGGCCGGAGCCGATGATGGCAACCTTCTTCCCGATTGTAAAATCAGGCCGGGGCGGATCGTATCCCAGGCCCCCAGTTTTGGCGCCGTCAGAGGCCACCCGCTTTAGGTTGCAGATGGCAATGGGCTCATCCACCTGGCCGCGGCGGCAGGCGTCCTCGCAGGGATGCGGGCAGATGCGGCCAATGACCTGGGGCAGCGGGTTAGTCTGCCTCACCACCGCCAGCGCTTCGGCCGGCCTGTTCTCCGCCACCAGCTGGATGTAACGCTGTGCGTCTGTATGGATGGGACAGGCCGCCTCGCAGGGCGGGCGGCGGAGTTCATCACCCGAGATGGGGCGGGAAAAAGAACGAATGTTTGTCTGATTCTCTGTCATAAGCTAAGAAAACGGCTAAGGCCGTTTTTAGTAGAGCAGAATTAATTGTCTTGATGGCCCTGCCGGCCTTGAACATGTCATTCCGAGGCGAAGCCGAAGAATCCCGGCCGAGATCCTTCGTTTCGCTCAGGAGGACTAAAAAACAGCCGGATTATTTCTATGCCGCGCTCCATTGCCGGAGGAACTTGGGTATGTCGGCCGCTTCGCGCACCCCCACCTGCACCTGCCAGCCCTCGCCCAGCTCCTCCTCCAGCTCGCCGGAGATCTGGGCGACGTAGCCGGGAATGACTACTTTCCTGTGTGTCGCCTTTTCTTCAATGCCGCTCTTCTTTAAAAAGGGGGCGATGGCGTCGGCGACAAACTTTCCCGCCGCCCAGGCGGTTAGGACAGACTGGCCCTCCACATCCATGATGCAGAGCCAGGCGGGAACCTTGCTGGCTTCCACTTCCGAGGAGACGGTAAAGTAAGTCAGCGAGAAATTGGTCGTAACCAGGATCGGCGACTCGGGGCCGGGCTCATTGACCGGGTAGACGCCCTCTTCCATCTGCATTGGCTTCTGCGGATCGGTGTAAATGTTCTGGCCCAGGTACAGTAGCGGCAGCGTCCGGGCCGGCTCGAGATCTGAGAGAATGACTATGCCGGTGTATTTGGCGACAAACACTGCCGCATAGACGGCTTCCAGCATCCTGTCATCCGTCATGCTGCAGGGAAATCCGATTGTCGGAAATCCAAGCGCCCGGAACGTCTTCTTAATGGCGGCCCGGCGGATAAGCGTCTGGTCCATCAGCACATCGCCGAGGCTGCTTGACGCCGGATCAAGCACCACTTCCTTAAAATCGCCGTCCAGCGCTTTCTGGCCCAGCTCGGCCAGTTTGTCAAGGCTGGCCGCCCGGATGGCGAAGGGAACTTCCAGCTCCCTGGCCACTGCGGCTACCGCGTCAAAATTATCCTCCGTAGCAGCATAAAGGAGCGGCTTCCTGTCTTTCAGCGGAGTGGCCGCCACTTTCAGCGCTGCGGCGTCGTCGTTCATCAGCACCAGCGCCGCGCCCGAGCCGGCGTCAACCTTGGCGGCCAGGGCAGCAAGCGCCGCGCCGCCGGCCGCCTTGACGGCAGCCACCCGCGGCCTCAGCGTGCGGCCAACGTAATTGAACTGCTGCTCCTTGAGCTGCCCGATCAGATTGTCAACCTCGGTCTCGCCCATCTCACCGGTGATCATCACGCCGATTCCCGGCATGTTCTCAAACCGCTTCTCATGCCGGTACATGACCGTCTCCTCCCCGACGGTCACGGCCAGGTCGCCGGCGCCAATGGTCACCTTGCGCACCGGCGGCGCGGACGCCTCACCCAGCGCCGCCTTTGCCTCATCTGACACATACGGGCACTTGTCAAGCTCCGCCTTCCCGGCGGCAAGCTGCATGGCGAACGCCATGCAGGTAGGAAAACCGCATTCCTTGCAGTTGGTTTTTGCCAGCAGCTTGAAGATTTGCAGACCGCTCAGGGCCACGTCAGCACTCCCTTCGAATAGCTCAGATTAACGAAAGTTCATTGCGACCGCCACTGATTTCCCAGGCCGGCGGGGTAATGCGGGGACACCATACTTAATTCTAATATGGGAATCACTATGCTTGATTCCGCACTAACATCCAGGTTGCGCTCATACTACAAATGAATTAAGTATGGTGTCCCCTTTTTTCTAGAACAGCGGCTCCATCTCCAGCGCCGGATGGCCGACTTTCTGAAGATATTCGAACACTTCTTCCTCTTCCGTGCCGTCTTCCTCTGTGGCAATCTTGTCAACCAGGTCCGGCACGCCGGCGCGCTCGCCTGCCTTCTCGATAATCTCGCGCATCTCTTCCTTGAGCTCCCTGGGCATCCAGACCAGCCGCTTGATGCCGCCATCGGCGGCGATGAACTTGGGCGATCCCATGTAAAAGCGGGAATGACCCAGAAAGCCGGGCGTCTGGACGCCGCCGCCGACCGAGCCGGCCAGCGTCGAGAACTTCATTCCGGAGGGCGTGTCGCCCTTGAACTCCCGGTTGACCGTCATAATGCCGTTGCACATCGGCAGCACGCAGCTGATCACCTCGAAGCAGCCGCAGGAGGTCATCGGGTTCTCCATCATTGAGTATGTATTGAAGGCATCAACTTGACCTTGCGAATGCTCCTTGACATATTCGTTAACGCCGCTCCACTGGCCGCGCTCCTGATCGATCGTCTCGCCCTTTGGCACCGGCTGGTTGCCGCCGGTCGGGTTCATCTCGTAGGCGGCCTTGCCGTCCAGCCAGTTGTAGGAGCCGCACAGCCCCGGCCGCTCCGGCGTGATCACGCAGACATGTGTGGGGGCAAAGCTCTGGCATAGAATGCAGGAATAAAAGGTGTCAACGCTCTCGTCTGTGAGGCTGCCCAGGCGCTCGTCCCGTTCGTGATAAGCCTTGCGGGCCCGCTCCAGAATCCTCTCCACATCTTCCTGTTTTGTGTAGACGGTCACACGCACCTTATCCACCACTTCGGCAAAATCGGCGTGGTAGCGGGCATGGATGATCTTGCCCAGGTGCTCGAAGTTAAGGCCGGCGTCGTGGGCGCGCTTGCTGATGCGCATCCAGACCGTGTCACGCTGGCCCATGTGCAAGAGTCCCTCGGCCTCGTTAAAGAACGTATGCCCCTGGCGCTCCAGGATAGGCTCAAAGTCTTTCTGCATCTTGCGGCCCTGCACCTCGACGTGGACCGCAATCGGAATAGTCGATCCTTCTTCCACCTCATCGATCTCCGGGCCGATTACGGCGACCTTGCCATCCTCAACCTCATCGGCAATCTCGGTAAACTCGCAGCCGAGCGACTTGGGGCCGCCCATCTCCACCCAGTACTCGCCCCTGCGGATGCGCTCTCCCTCAAAGGCGGGGCTGTAGGATACCGGCACCGGCACCTCGGTGACAACAACCTTGAGGCCGCGCACGTCAATGGCGCGATTGACGATCTCCTCACAGGAGACGTTGCTGACGACGTGCTCGTAAGTGCAGACACCGGTGGGGAGAATCTCGGGAATGTCGCTGGTGGCGATTGTCGGGAAGCCGTAGGAGATGGCGCCGGCGGCCACAGCGTACTTTCTGTCGGTGACTTCGCCAAAGGCAAGTACAAAGGCGAAGATGCGCTCCTTGTTGTATTTAAGCACCTTGCGGTAATCGCCGGCTTCGACGCCGCCAAACGACAGCGCCGCCCTGGTGGCGAAACCCAGCGACCAGATATGACCGGACACGTAAGGGCTGAACGGCACCAGGCGGGTATTCCAGCCCAGGTCCACGCCGCCCTCGGCCAACTGCTCGGCAAAACTGACGCCGCCGTCCTTGCCGGCGATAAACACGTAAAGCATCTTCTGCTTCAGCTCATTGGCGATCTGGACGGCCGTCTCCACGTCGGGAGCTGCGC
>JACWAD010000038.1 GCA_014874175.1 Thermoleophilia bacterium | reverse complement strand
TGTCAGAGCAGTAGCCGTTAACCGTGGCGCCCATGTCAACGACCACCAGCTCTCCCTCCCTGATGACACGGTCCGTGGCTGAGCCGTGGGGCATGGCCGATCTGGGGCCGGAGGCAACGATTACCTCAAACGGCAGAGGGCCGGAGCCGGCTTTTCGCATGGCCGACTCCAAGAACCAGGCAACTTCCTTTTCGCTCGTGCCGACAATACGCCGCCGCACAAACCTGGCCAGGGCAGCGTCAGCGATCTGGCAGGCGAGGCGGATCCTGCTTTGCTCAGGCCGCGATTTAACCAGCCGCTCACCTTCCACGGTCCCGCTTGCGTCCTTTAGCTTCACGCCTTTAAGGACACGCCTGAGCAGCAGAAACTGACTATGCGTAACATTCCCGGCTTCATAACCAAGCACTCCCAGCTTCAGTTTTTTTGAAACAGCGTAGCGGGCGCAGCCTTCCAGGGATGATCCCGGCACGATCCTGAGACTGTAACCAGTGACCTGTTTTTCAGCCTGGAGGCGGTAGCGGGAATCGGTAAAAAAAAACTTCTGCCGCCCGGTGATGAGCACCGCTGCAGCCGAGCCGCTAAAACCGGTAAGATAGCGCACGTTGGGAAGATGGGTGACAAGCAGCGAATCGCACCGGGGGCAGGCAGGAACTTTAGCCGGGCGCTCCAGTTACAGCCTTTCCGCCAGCCAGTCGACTGCTTCCAGGTATCCTTCAAAACCCTTGCCGGAGATTGTCCTGTCGCAGACATCGCTAATTACAGAGCGGCGGCGCCATTCTTCCTTCCGGGAGGCAATATCGGACAGGTGGACCTCGACCACAGGCGCCGCCACCAGCTCCAGGGCGTCGTGGATGGCAAAACTGTAGTGAGTCCAGGCGCCCGGATTAATGATCATGCCGTCGATGCTCTGGCAAAGCTCCTGGATCTTCTCAACCATGGCGCCCTCATGATTGGTCTGGAAACAGACACAGCCGGCAAAGCCGGCGCCTGCAGCCTTCTCGCCAACCAGCTTGTCCAGCTCGGCAAGTGTGACGGTCCCATAGTAACGGGGATCCCGGAGGCCCAGCATGTTCAGATTGCATCCGTTCAGGACTGCGACTGCCGGCCGGCGCACGTCATTCTCCCCTCGCCAGCATCTCAACCTGGTCTCTGAGCTGATCTGCGTCAATGTCACAGTTGATTGCCGGATCACCGAGGCTTCTTAATAGGACCATGTTTGCAGAAAAATCGTCGGCCTTTTTGTCGCTGGCCATCGCCGCCACGACCCCATCCGCGCTCACGCCTTGAAGACTGACCGGCAGACCCAACAGCTCAAGCAGGGAGCGGAGACGAATGCCGTATTCAGGCGGCAGCCCGAATGCCTGCTCGGACAGGCGAATCGCAACCAGTAGGCCCAGGGCCACAGCCTGCCCATGAGAATATGCCCGGTATGAGCCCGCGGCTTCAATACCGTGGCCGACCGTATGGCCCAGATTAAGTACAGCCCGGCGGCCATAATCCCGCTCATCCTCTGAAACCACTCTGAGCTTGTATTCGATGCAGCGTCGCACCACCGGCTCCACATAAGCCATATTCAAAGAAAGAAACTCCTCATAGCTGGCTTCGAAATTTGAAAAAAAATCATCACCGGAGAGGAGGCAATACTTGACGACCTCTGCCATTCCTTCAATCAGCTCCCGCCGGGGAAGGGTTTCAAGCAGGGATGGATCGGTGATCACCATGTGGGGCTGATAGAAGGCGCCAACATAATTCTTTGCCTGGGGAATATTTACCCCCACCTTGCCGCCGATGCTGCTGTCAACCTGTGAAAGCAGACTGGTTGGAACCTGTATCAGCTTGATGCCCCGCATATAGGTGCTGGCAACAAACCCGGCCAGATCGCCTATTACGCCGCCGCCCAGGGCGCAGACCGCATCCTGCCGCCGGGTTTTAAGATCGAACAGCTGCGAGTAAAGAGAGGTTGCCTTTTCCAGGCTCTTGGCTTCCTCGCCAGGAGCGACCCTGACCGGGTTTACCGTCAGTCCGGCCGCACGGAGCGACTCCTCCAGCCCAGAAAGATGAAGGGCTGCAACATTGTCGTCCGTTATCACAACTACCTTCCCCCGGTTCCCCAGCGAGTGCCACAGTTTTCCCGTCTCCTCCAGGGCGCCTTCGCTGAGAAAAACAGGGTATTCCCTGCTCCTGGTGTTTGCCACAAGCTGGATCATGCCGAGCCTGTCCGCTGCTGCCTGCTTAGAAGGCTATTGATCTCGCCGGCGAGCTGATCAGCACTTTTACCCCGCGTGTCAACAATGAAACGCGCCAGCCGCATGTATGATTTCTCCCTCTCCGAAAAAAGCCGGTTAAAAACCGCCCTGTCGCGGGCCAGCGGCCGCGCGCCGCCGCAGGCTCGTCTGTAGGCCGTCTCCAAATCAATGTCAAGAAAAAAAACCAGCGGCTCTTTTTCAAGGCGGCTGGCTACCGTCCTGCTGGTGACTGCCCCGCCGCCCAGCGACACCACCCTGCCGACACCGGAGTCCTGCCCGCCGATGCTTTTTATCACAGCCTCCTGTTCCAGCTTCCGGAAGGCGTCCTCGCCGTCAGAATCAAACAGCTGGGCAATTGTCCTGCCGGCCCGATCTTCTACCAGGCTGTCGGTGTCGATGAACTGCCAGCCCAGCCTGCGGGCAAGGCGCCGCCCGACGGCAGACTTGCCGCTTCCCATGAAGCCGATCAGTATTACGGTTGGGGCCAACCGTCTTTTAACCTCGCCATATAAGCCCGGTATGCCGCCTGCATATCGGACAGACTGTCGCCCCCGAACTTGTTTTGCATCGCTCCCGCCAGTTCGATGGCAACCATTGCCTCTCCCACCACGGCCGCCGCCGGCACGGCGCAGATATCGCTGCGCTCCTTTAGGGCAGGTGCCGCAGTTCCGCTGTGGATATCGACAGATTTCAGTGGCGATGCCAGCGTCGGAATGGGTTTCATACAGGCCCGAGCCACGAGCGGCTCACCGTTTGTTACGCCTCCTTCGAGCCCGCCGGCGTGGTTTGTTTTTCTGTAAAAGCCCCGGCCCTGCTCGAAATAAATCTCGTCATGGACAGAGGAGCCAGGACGGGAAGCAACAGCAAAACCGTCTCCAATCTCCATGCCCTTGATTGCCGGGATGCTCATCAGCGCACCGCCTATCCTTCCGCCCAGCCTCTCGCCTCCGGAAGCATAGGAGCCAATACCAGGCGGCAGCCCAAAAACGCGTACCTCGAAAATGCCCCCCAGCGATTCTCCCGCCTTGCGGGCGGCGTCAATCTCGGTTTTCATGGCCAGCGAAGCCCTTTTGTCAATAGCGCGAACAGCTGATCTATCAACATGACGAAAATCCTCCGGCATAACCTTGCGCCTGCCGTCTCTGGCTTTTCCTATCCGCAAAACCCGGCTGTAAACTGCGATGTTAAATTCCCCCAGCAGCTTGCGGGCGACGGCGCCGGCAGCAACCCGGGCCGCAGTCTCTCTGGCGCTTGCCCTCTCCAGAACATCGCGGATATCGCAGAAACCAAACTTTTGCAGGCCGGCCAGGTCTGCGTGGCCCGGCCTGGGGACGGTCAGTTCTCTCCATTTTGTTGCGGCTTTAATGCCAGGCTCCGGCGACATGATCTTTTTCCAGTTTCTCCAGTCGGCGTTCTTTATTCTAAGGCCAACAGGGGTCCCAAGCGTCAGGCCATGCCTGACTCCGCCGGTTATCAAGACCTTATCGGTCTCGATTTTCATGCGGCCGCCACGGCCGTAACCCAGCTGCCTCCGGGCCAGATCGGCATTTATATCAGCAGCATTTAAGCGCAGGCCCGCCGGCGCCCCTTCGATGATAGCCATTAGTTCGGGACCGTGGGATTCCCCTGATGTAGTGTAGCGAAGGCTCATGATGCGAATTTCAACAGATGTTTGCCTCGTGTCCCCAGTCTACTAAGCTTTTCCGCGGGACATTATGCGAATCTCGACAGAGTTTGCTTCGCGTCCCCGGCCGATATGGTTTTACAAATATGTCGCTGGGAAGCACACAGGCGTTATTTTCCAGGCGTGGGAGTCGTGGTTCCGCCGGTCGTGCCTCCAGTTGTGCCGGTTGTGCTGGTTGGGCTCGTCGGACTGGTTGGGCTGATGGGACTGGTTGTACCGGTGACCCCGGTAGGGCTTGTGGTTCCGGTCACGCCCGTAGTAGTCGCCCCCGAAACGCCGGAGGTCCCGCTGCTGCCGCTAGCTCCGGTCGGGGAGGGGAAGCTGGGCGCAGTTGGCGTAGTGGTTGACGCCGCGCCCGCGCCGCCAGTGCTGGCAACAACCTGCTGAACCCAGGGATCCTTGCGCGTAAATACGCTGGACCAGTAAGTGGAAGCATTTTCAAGCGCAGTTGAAGACGAAGAAGACGGGCTGCTCGGTAAAATCGGCAGGCTGCTGGATGACGGCGCCGTACTGGAGCCGGCCTGGGGTAATGTGATCAGTTGCGCAACCTGCTGAGCCGGCGCCTGGTCCTGCCCGCCCCAGAAAAGAGCCAGCATGACAGCGGCAGCAACCAGCAGCATTACTGCACCGGCTGCAAGCAGCGGACGCCCGCCAGACCTTCTGCCTGAAATGATTTTACTCATACTCTGCCTTCAACAAATTAACAAGGTTTCCGGTTTCCTCACATTCCAGCTTTCCGGTTTTTGTTTTTTAGCCTGCATCCGGAATCCACCATCCGGTTACTGTCCATTTCTCGCTCCCGCTCCGGTTGTTGGAGTCCCGCCGGCGCCCCCGGTAGTGCTAGATCCGGTGGTTGTATTTGGAGCAGGTCCGCCGCTTCCGGCAGTGCCGGCCGATGCGCCGCCTGCCGCCCCTGACGCGGACGCCTTCGGCGGCGGCGGACTGGTCATGAAAACGTTAATATCCACCGTCAGAAGGATGTGACCCGGAGTTACCTCCCCGGAGCTTGTCCTCGCAGGAAACTTGGAACCGGTCACATCAGGCTCTCCTATTTTAAAAGCTACCACGTTTACGAGGCGGCCGGAAACATTGATGTCTCCGTTGTCAATCCTGGCATAATTCTCGACCCGGTAGAGAAAATCGTTAACATCAAAGAATGTGCCCTCAATCTTTAATTCAAACGGGATGATGGTCAGGCCGCCAGAGCCTGGCGTCGGCGCGCCGGCCTTGACATCCAGGAATTGCACGCCGGCGTCGCCGGAGCTTTTTTGCAGATCGATTATCAGGGACGGCACCTGGCTGTCTGCCGGAACCAGCTTGTCGAGCTTGAAGAGGTCACTTTCGGTCTGCTGCGCCGCTTCCCTTTCCTGGTCTATGTGGCTCAGCTTGTTCTGGTTTGCCTGATACTTTGCGTTCTCGCTTTTTACCTGATTGTTTAAGTCTGACAAATTGTCACGCTTGGGACTTATGATCAAAAAATACCACGCCGCCAGCAGCACCAATACAGCCAGGCCTATGAGAATGCCCAAGTCCCGTTTTTTCATGGCGAGACTCCCGGGGCGCCTGTCGGCGCCGGCCCGGTTATTGTCCCCGTCCCCGGGTAAGGCACGGTGCCGGTAGTGGCTCCGGTGGCGGCTCCGGTGCGCGTCGGGGTCGTCCTGACGTTAGGCACTACCGGCGACGGCGCCTGCTGGCCTGTTGCCGGTGATGGCGCATTCTCCTGAATCTGGGCGGGATTCTTCAAGGTTACGCCAATCTTAAAATGTATAACCAGGTTATTTCCTACCTTTTCAGTCTGGGCGCTAATCAGGTTCACGTTTGCCAACGATGGCATCAGTCCCAGGCGAATCAGGAAGGTTGCCACTACGGGCATTTCATTTTCGTGAGTATAACCCTCTATGAGGACGTCCGGCTGGATCTGGGTGCAGTCGCCTGAGGGCTTGGAGGTTCCCGAGCAGGCAGTCACCGGCGTCCCGGGAATGGAAGCCTGCATTGAAGTCAGCCAGATATCGCTGGGAATGACAAAGGAAAGATCATCCAGGATGCGGGACCAGCGCACCCTCTGGCTGTAAACGGCCTGGACGCTGCTCAGCTTTGAGTCCTTTTGGCTTTTAATCTGCTGGTAGTTTTGGAGCTCGGCAAGCTGCTTGGAAAGCGCGGCATTCTTCGCCCTGGCGTTGCTTAAATCCTGCTGGGCGTTGTCAACACTGGTGCTGTAATAAAAATAACTTCCGCCAAGAATGGCAATCAGAATGACGCCGCCGGCTATTGGAACCAGCCCCGCGCGGCGTCTTAGCTCGCGCCCTTTCTCTTCCCGGGGAACCAGGTTTACCCGTGGCATCAGCTAATCCTCGTCCTCAAGCGCAAGACCGATTGAAATCGCCAGCCGTGGCGCCAGCAAAGCCAGCTCATCGTCACCAAGGCCGGACCGGCTTTGCACAATCCGCTTGAGCGGGTCGCCCATAACCACCTGGAAAGGAAAGATCTGCGACAGGCGCACATCCAGATTTGGCAGCATAGCGCCGCCGCCGCTGAGAAGAAGCCTGCCTACCGGCACGGAATTCTTCTGCGACATGTAATAATCCAGTGACCGGCGAATGTCGTCGGCAAGAGCTTCGGCCGGAATATCCAGGGCCCGGCGCACGACAGCCTCCTTTTCTGCCTGCGACTGCTCATCGCCTTCCCACAGGTCCGCGGGTCCTTCGCCTTTGTCTTTTCCTTCCACGCCTTGCGGCTTCTGCCGGCTGCTCTCATCCTCATCGGGAGGCAGAAGCCCACTGGGGCCGAATGGCCCGCCGGCTCCGCCGGATTCATTATTTTCTCCCGCGCCAGCTCCGCGCTCATCTATGGAAGGAGGAATTATACGCGTTTCCTCCCCGGCATGGATCTTCCCCCCGGGCTGAGTTCCGGGTGAAGCAGGCTCCTGCTGTTCTTTAATCGCTGCCAGGCCGACTCGCGCCTTTAGCACCTCCGCTTCGGCAAAAGCCACGCCGGCCTGCTCCTGCACGCTCCTGGTAAAATCATCGCCGCCAAAAGCAATAATGCGTGTAAACTGCGGCTCGCCGCCAACATCAACCACCAGATTCGTGACATCCGAAGCTATGTTGGCCACGGCCACCGCCGGCCCGGCCGGCGCTCCTTCGTCGAGAAAGCTTCGCGTCACCTGCGATCTGAGCATGGCGAACGCCTGCAGATCAATGCCGGCCACCTGAAGCCTGGCCTTTTTTATGGCGTCGATAAACTTCAGCACCATTTGTTTTTGCGCTGCTACGACGAGGACCTTTTGTTTCTCCACGTCCTCCTCGGCCTTAAAGCGCCCCA
>JACWAD010000037.1 GCA_014874175.1 Thermoleophilia bacterium | reverse complement strand
CCTGTAACGCGATAACCCGCCGCCGGCGCCCTGGTGGAATGGTCAACGGGGAAAGCCTCAAAAGCAATGCCGCAAATGCTGATCTGCCGGCGAGGGGGGACGATGATTTTTTCGACCGGATAGGAAGCCAGGACATCCCATGTTTCGGCGCTGGCGTAAACAGGGCAGGGCGCCCCCTCTTTAAGGCCCCAGGCATGATCCGGGTGCGCGTGCGTGATTACGATTGCCCCCGGCCTTATTTGACCAACTTTTCCCAGCCAGTCAAGACCGCAATCGATCATGACCGGCCCGCTCCCGAACCGGGCAATCAGGGAGCTATGCATAAAGTGCCGCCGGCTCCTGCCTTTAACCTCGCCCCGCGTACCGATAAAAGTAAGCTTCACGGATTAAACCATTATCTTCGCATCCGAGATCAAACAGTCCACCATCAATCATCTATCATCCACCACCTGCTTTCCTGGCGGAGGGGGTGGGATTCGAACCCACGAGGGACATTGAAAGCCCCTGCCGGTTTTCAAGACCGGTGCGTTCAGCCAGGCTCCGCCACCCCTCCGGACCGCCATTTAGCTTCTGCCGCGGTTGGCAGAAGCTACAGCGCAACGCTAAAGAAGTCAGGCCATTATAGAACGAATTTTCCCCTGCAGACATGTTTACCGGACTGCCGCAGTTCCTTTCCTGGATATTAACTGATAATATTTCCCCTTCGGGAGATTAACGGCAATGAAAAGAAAAGCAATAATTGGCCTGCTTGCCTTTTTTCTGGCAAGCGTCGGGGCCGTGGCGGCTCTTGCTATGGAAAGCTGCAACGGGAGCCCGGCTGCTACCGTGGCAACTGAATCAACGATAGCCAGGCAGTTGGCGGCGCCTGCCGGGGCTGAAAAAACAAAGACAGGCAGTCCGGCCGTTTCCACACAAACAACGGCAGCCACCACTCCCAAAAGCGACAACTCCGGAAATTATCAGCCTACTGTGACCGCTGGCCCGGCCCCCGGACCGGCTCCTGCGGGCGCTTCGGGGCTGCCGAACCTTTCCTGTTCGCTCACAGCCGAGTCAAATCCCGACGGATCAATTTCGCTCCTGTTTTACGTGCAGGGCCCCGGCTTCTTTACCGTCCAGGAAAATATCTCAGGCGCGTGGCAGGCTACCAGGCAAAATGTCTTTTACTCTGGCACCGGCGGTCTGGATGCAGGCAGCCTTCCTGCGGGAGCGAGCTCAAGCACCTTGAGGTTACTAAAAATTGTAGATGGAGCATATGTATCGCAATCAAGTGACTTTACAGTCAAAAGACAGGACGTAATCTCAGCCGGGGGGCTCAAGACTTACCGCGGCTGACCGAAGTAAGAAACAAGCCGTGCCTCCGGCCGCGCCGGCTTGCCAAAATCCAATACTCCGGGGGAAACAAGCATCCACTTAACTGAACAAACCCAAATGTTATTTTTTACCTGACGGTTTCAGACAGTTTGGAAAACTTAGCAAAAAACCCGGGCAGAAACAGGAAAAGGTTTGTTATATCACTTGCAGGCGCGATGGCGCTTGCCATTGCGCTTTCAAGTTTCTTTATTATTGCCAGTGCCGGGGCCGCCTTTAACGCGAGCTATATAGTTTCCGACGGATTTATGTCTGCGTCCGGCACCATGTCCGAAGCCCAGATTGAGCAGTTCCTTCAGCAGCAGGAAAGCTACCTGGCCAGTTATTATGTCCCAACCCATTCAAAGATCGGCCCGAACGACAACGTCGATTCCTACAGCTGGCCGGCTTCGCATGTGATCTGGCAGGTAGCCAACTGGTATGGGATCAACCCCGAGGTAATTCTGGCGACGCTGCAGAAGGAGCAGAGCCTGGTCAGCGATCCTAATCCGCCCCAGTGGGCGCTTGACTGGGCCATGGGTTACGGTTGCCCGGATTCAACCGGCTGCGCTTCCTACCCCGGTTTTGCCACCCAGGTTGACATGGGCACCTGGAATCTGTGGTTCAACATGTATTACGCAAACCGGCACGACAGCCGTGTCGCTCCCTATCTTACCGGCAAAACAGTCAACATCGACGGCACCGCTGTTTATCTGGGAAATGGCGCCACCGCTGCCCTGTACCGCTACACCCCCCATTTTCATGGCAACCAGAATTTTTACTCCATTTGCGTCAGATGGTTTGGACTTGATCACTGGGGGCCGGAGCTTAGCAATCCCCAGCCCGCCAGCGGCGGCACAACCAGCAACAGCCGCCCGCTCATTTTCACCGACGTTAGCGGCTCGGCAATTGTTCCGGGAAATATTTCAATTACGCTGGACGGAAAGGATGTCACCGCCGGCTCGACCAGGACCACCACCTACGCCAGCTACCGGCCGCCGGCGCCGCTTGGCCCCGGCGCGCACACGGTCGGGGTGGCGCTGACAGATTCCTGGGGCGCAAGCACAAGTGAAACCTGGTCCTTCAACGTCGCCTCGCCCAGCTACAACCCCCACGATTACTACTGGACCTGGTACGACGGCATTTCCAGCAAGAACTGGGTGCTTATGGCCAACCCGGCCTTGGCAAACCAGGGCGCCCTTTTCTTTGATCTTTACATCGGCGGCAGGTACATGGGGCTTTCTCCCTTTGGCGGGGTAGGGCAAAGCCCGGGCTTTGCAGGCTCGCTGGTGGTGGGCCCCGGCTCCACGGCAACGCCACACTTTAGCGGCGTCATGGGCGGCCCGGTGGACGCCGCCTCTGCCAGCGGAGCAGCGGCAGTCACCTCCCAGAGGGTGCTATGGGGGCAAAACTCCTTTGAAGAGTTGCCCGGCATCGACTCGCTCGGCCTTAGCAGCGACTACTACTGGACCTGGTACGACCAGCAAAGCCCCGGCTTTAAGAACTGGGTTTTAGTCTCTGACCCCAACTCCTACCCGGTCTACTACGAGGTCTACCTGGCCGGCCAGCTTGCAAACAACGGCTGGATCGGCCCCGGCGCCAGCGCCACCCCCACCTTCCCTGGAAAGATGGGCGGACCGGTGGAGGTAAAGGCCTGGAGCGACCAGAGCAAGACCAGTGCGGCCAAGGTGATTGCCTCCCAGCGGGTGCTTTCCTCAGGCGGCTCAGCCTTTAACGAGGTTGCCGGCATCCCCGCTTCCGCGCTTTCGGACCACTACCTCTGGACCTGGTATGACATGCTCTCGGCTGGAGCCAGGGACTGGGTGCTTGTAGCCAATCCGGGCGTAGACCACGCCGGCAATACCCAGGGTACCGTAACAGTGGTGATCAAGGTTGCCGGTGTTCAGGCCTGGTCCGGCACCCTCGCCCCCGGGGCCAGCGCCACGCCGACTTTTGCCGGCGTCATGGGCGGCCCTGTTGAGGTTGACTCGACCGGCGATGTCATTGCCACCCAGAGAAGCATCTGGGGCCCTTCCTTTGAAGAAGTTCCGGGCTATGCCGTTTCAGGACTGAAGAGCGATTACCTGTGGACCTGGTACGATCAAAAGAGCCCGGGATCGACAAACTGGGTGCTTGTAGCCAATCCCGGCACAAGCGCAGTCAATTACAGGATTCTTATCGGCGGAAAACAGGTGGCGGCAGGCGCCCTTGCACCGGGAGGGCGAGCCATCCCCACTTTCCCCGGCCGGATGGGCGGACCGGTGGAAGTGCAGGCTTCCGGAAACGTGGCTGTCTCGCAGCGCGTTCTCTGGAACGGCTATTTCAATGAAGTGCGGGGAACCTGACGAAAGACTGCCGTCAGCCTATTCTCTCCATTCCCATGTAATCCTTAAGCGCCTCCGGCACGGTAACGCTGCCGTCTTCATTTTGATAATTCTCGATAATGGCGGCAAACGTGCGCCCCACGGCCAGGCCGCTGCCGTTGAGAGTATGGACGAATCGTGGTTTGCCGCCGCCGGAGCGGTAGCGGATGTTCAGCCGCCGCGCCTGGAAATCAAGAAAATTGGAGCAGGATGAAATCTCCTTGTAGCCGCTATACGATGGCAGCCATACTTCAAGGTCGTACGTTTTGGCTGCGGCAAAGCCGAGATCGCCGGCGCACAGCGACACTGTGCGGAAGGGAAGCTCCAGGCGTTTTAAAACTTCCTCTGCGTTTAATGTCAACGCCTCCAGCTCCCCGGAAGATGTTTCCGGCCTGACAAACTTTACCAGCTCCACCTTGTTGAACTGGTGCTGACGGATGAGGCCGCGCGTGTCGCGTCCGGCAGCGCCCGCCTCGCGGCGGAAGCTGGGCAGGTATGCGGTCACATAGACCGGCAGATCCTCCTCCGCCAGGATTTCATCCCGGTAAATGTTAGTGACCGGCACTTCCGCAGTCGGGTTCAGATAAAGGTCGTCGTCGCGCAGTTTGTACATCTCCTGCCCGGCAAACTTTGAAAGCTGTCCCGTGCCGCGCATGCTCTCGCTGTTTATCAGGATGGGCGGGAACAGCTCTGTATAACCGTGCTCGGTGGTATGCAGGTTAAGAAAAAAATTGATCAGAGCCCTCTCCAGGCGGGCGCCGGCGCCTTTAAGCAGTGTAAAGCGTGACTCGGCAACTTTGGATCCCCGCTCCTGGTCAATAATGTCAAGGCTGGCACCGATTTCCCAGTGAGGGCGCGGCTTAAAATCAAACCCGGCGGGGCTCCCCCAGGCGCGCACCTGCACGTTGCCGCTCTCGTCTGCCCCATCGGGCACATCATCAAGAGGCGGATTTGGAAGCTCAAGGACAATGTCATCAAGCTGCTTTTCAATATCGCGCGCCATTAAATCCAGGGCTTTTATCATTTCCCCCAGTTTCCGGGAGGCTTTGATTTTGTCTGTTGCGTCAATCCCGGCTCTTCTGGCGGCGGCTATCTCGCCGGATGCCCTGTTGCGCCAGGCCTTTTTCTCTTCTGATTCGGCAATGACTTCGCGCAGCTTCCTGTCCAGCTCTATGAACTCGTCAAGGGGAGCGTCCAGCCCCCTCCGCCCCAGCGCCCGCTTAAAATCATCGGGTCGCCGGCGCAGTTGCTTGATATCCAGCATTGATACTCCTCTTAGAAGGTCGCTTGAAACTGACGGTCAGGCTTTATAAGAAGCTCTCCTGAAGTCCAGATCTTGTCAAGCCCCCGCATCATTATGTTTCTCCGGTTACCCTGAGCGAATGGCATTGCCAGTAAAGTCTAACGGATTTGGCCCGCAAAACATGAGAGATGCTAAAATGAAATTGGCTACATGAGAAGGAAATCCTTGAACCACGAATCAGCATATGAGCTGTTTAAGCGCGGTGAGGAGTTCTTAAGAACAAACAACCCCGCCCAGGCCGCGGTCGTACTTGAGCGCGCCCGCCGCAAGCAGCCACGCCGGAGCTCGATCAGGGAGGCGCTGGGGCGGGCATATTATAACTGTGGCCGCTTTGAGCGCGCGGCCGAGCAGTTCAAGATTGTGATCAGCCTGTATCCCACTAACAGTTACGCCCATTACTGCCTGGCGCGGTGCGCTGAGAAGCTGGATGATGACCTTCTTTCCCGCAAGCATTTCCGCCTGGCAAGCGCCATGGGTTACAGGACAGGCGCTTAGGCCAAAGCTGCTCATTCATATCCGTTGGGGTGTCGCTGTAGCCATTCCCAGGCGCTGGCAATGATTTCCTCCAGCCCGGGAAACGCCGGCCGCCAGCCCAGCTGGGCTGAAATCCTGTCGGAGCTTGCCACCAGACGGGCCGGGTCGCCGGCGCGCCTGCTGGACTTCCTCACCTCAAAGTCACTGCCCGTCACCCGCCGCGCCACATCGATCACCTCGCGAACCGAGTAGCCCTTGCCGTTGCCCAGATTGTAATGCAGGCTTTCATCTTTCAGGCTCTCAAGCGCCAGCAGATGCGCCTCCGCAAGATCCCCGACATGGATGTAATCGCGGATGCAGGTGCCATCGGGCGTGGGATAGTCGCAGCCGTAAATCTCCACATACGGCCGCCTGCCAAGGGCTGCCTGTAAAACAAGCGGTATAAGGTGGCTCTCGGGGTGGTGATCTTCGCCCCGCTGCGGCGAAGCGCCGGCGGCGTTAAAATATCTGAGCGCCGCATGCCTAATGCCGAAAATGGCATCATACCAGTCAAGCATCTGCTCAAAAAAGAGCTTGGACTGTCCGTAAAAGTTTGCCGGCCTCTGGGAGTGATCTTCACTGATAAAATCAGACCCAGGGTTGCCATAGATGGCGGCCGTGGAGGAGAAAAGGATCTTGCCTGTTCCGGCGGCGGCCATCGCCTCCAGCAGCTCCAGGGGACGGCAGTCATTATTGCGAAAGTACTTGCCTGGATCGGTCATCGACTCGCCCGCCTCGATGAAGCCCGCCATGTGAATGACGGCCTCAGCGCCGGAATCCGTTAACGTTCTCAGGACAAGGTCGCGGTCGCCTACATCGCCAACAACAAGCCTTGCCTCGGGATGGACTGCCTGCCGGTGCCCGGTGCTGAGATTGTCATAAACAACAACTTCATGCCCAGCGCTCAGGCAGGTTTCGACAAGCACGCTGCCGATGTAACCAGCTCCGCCTGTGATCAGTATCTTCATATCAAACGGAATAATACAACGTTTCACTCATAACGTTTAACGTTTCGCGCATCCCGGTTGCTACGTTGGACGTGAAATATTAAACGTTAAACGTCCTTCGCAGTCTTTCACGCTGTCCCAAAACCGGTTTTTGTTATACTGCCCGCATGAATATTTTGTTCATAGCGGATATTTTTGGCAAACCTGGGCGAAATGCAGTCTTGTCAAAACTGCCAACTCTAAGTGAAGAGCTCGGCGCCGGCATAGTCATAGCCAACGGCGAGAACGCAGCCAGCGGCGCCGGTATCACCGCCAATATCGCCGAAAAGCTGCTGGCCGGCGGCGTCGACGTGATCACAACCGGAAATCATATCTGGCGTCAGAAAGACATCCTGCCTTTCCTGGTTAGATCCGACCGCATCATCAGGCCGGCCAACTACCTGCCCTCGAACCCCGGCCGCGGCTGGACAGTCGCTGAAAAGCAGGACGGAGGGGTGGCCGTTGTGAACCTCTCCGGCAACCTTTACATTGGTGCGCCCAGGGGAGCCTTCCAGGTAATAGACGGCGTCCTGGCCGAGATCCCGCCGGATATAAAAGTCATACTTGTTGACATGCACGCCGAAGCAACCAGCGAGAAAGTGGCGCTGGGCAAGTATCTTGACGGCCGCGTCACAGCCGTAGTCGGCACGCACACCCATGTGCAGACCGCAGACGAAGGGATTTTGCCCGGCGGCACGGCTTATATCACCGACGCCGGCTTCACCGGTCCCCACAATTCAGTAATCGGCGTCAACAAGGAGATCATCATCAAGCATTTCCTGACGCAGATGCCGGTCAGGTTCGAGGTTGCCGATGATGATGTCCGCATCGAAGGCGTCCTGATTCAGGCCAGCTCCGACGGCAAGGCAAAGTCAATCAGGCGGCTGCAGATCACTGCCTGACTTGCCGCCAGAAAGGCCCCTCCGCACCGTCACCAGCAGCAGAAAGGCCCCCAGGAGGGCATTGCGAAATGCCACTTCGATGACAATGGCGGCGTTCAGTGAATAAAGGCGCCAGTAATTAAATGGAAACTCAATCTGGGTAAGCAGAAGAATGGCTCCAAATAACAGAAGCACCCGCCTGCGGTCCGGCCCCTTTACCAGGACTGCCAGCGGCAGCAACCAGATGAGGAACTGTGGCGAAAAAACCTTGCCGGCAAAAATAAAAACGCCAATGGCCAGGAGCGCAAAGCGGAAGAGCAGCCCTGCGCCTTCCTGAGGGTCATCCCTGCTGCGGTGAATAAAAAAGAGATAGACCAGAAACAGAAGCAACAGCGTCACAGGCATCGTCAGCGAGGCAAACGTTGTTGACAGGGACGCAAATACATTGTGGGATCCGTATGAGCTGAGTATCCGTAGTGGGTAATTGCCAAAGCGAGACGCCAGCAGCAGCGGCGACGACCAGCTGCTTTCCAGTTGCAGCGGCCTTTCAAAATGGTACAGAAACGCGCCCGCCAGCCCTGCCGGGGCCGCCAGCAGCAAGGGAACGCCAATAATGGCTGCGGCAAAAAGCAGGGAGGCGGGCCCCAGCCAGAGATCGGTAAACTGCCGCCGGCGCAGGTGAATAACAAAATAAAAAGGCCCTATCAGTACCGGCACCACTTTTGTCATCAGCCCCACCCCAAGCAGCAGCCAGGCCCATACATACCTGTCCGTGATGAAACAGACAAGGCTTGCCAAAATTACAAAAGAAGCCGCAAGGTCAAACCTTGACTCGACAATGGAGCCCATCGCCAGGATAAACAGGGTGTAGGCGCCGAGCGCGCCGGCCAGCTTACGCAGGCTGCGCCACTGCTTCCAGGCAGCCACCGTCAGCAAGGCTACATCGCCGCAACTAAACAGGAACATTTCTGCCTCGAACCAGGTGTTAAAAGCAGGGTAGCCGAGGCCGGAAAAAATGCGCGGCAGCGAAAAAAGCAGCATGGCGACGGGAGGATATTCAGAAGCGAAATCCCGGTAGGGCAGCATGCCGCGCGCTATCCGGCTGGCATACGAATAATAAATGGGAACGTCGGTGATCGACTTGTCCCCGTACCATGCATTGCGGAACAAAACCAGCCAGATGAAAGCCTGAGCCAGCATAAAAGCGCCGGCGATCAGCCAGCGCTGCCTTTCGGGCGGTAGCGTTCTGAATTTTTCAGTAACCCGCTTCAACTTCTTCCGTTTTGCTTCTTCCGGAAACTACCAGTAGAGCAATCAGCGCCAGCGGGAAAAACCAGGGAATGTAGAGGTAAAACCAGTGTGTGAGCAGAATCTGGAAGCCAACAATCAAGGCAGCCGATCCTGCCGCCACCTGGGTGGCGTTTTTGCGAAGCGGCCAGAAATATGATAACAAGGCGAGTCCAATCAGGACATATTGCCCCAATCGCTGTGCCGTGGCAAGTCCCGGATGCTGGCCCCAGATGCTGAACGGCGACGGCCGCCCCAGTTGCCACCTTATGGACCTGTCCAGAAATGTGCCAATCGTGCCGCCCCCCAGGAAAACGACCGTCATTACCACTCCCGCCGCGATAACAAACCCCAGCAGAAACAGCCCCTTTCTCCCCCAGCCTTTCAGCGCCCAGGGGAATGAAATCCAAAGTGGTGCCAGAATGGCGGGGAAGAACTTTATCTGTGCCGCCAGGCCAAGAAAGAAGCCCGAGGCCAGCGCCCTTTTAAGCAGTACAAATCCCCACACCATGAATGCGGCCACGATAGTATCATTGACATTGCAATTTTGCACGAATGTGGTGTAAGGATACGCCGCCCAGCCAAAGGCAAGCGCCAGGCCCAGCCGGTTGCCTGCGGCAGAGGTGCGGGTGAGCCTGCGGCCGGCCACGTAGAGGCCTGCCATGGTTGCCAGGTCAAAAAAGACAGCCGCCGCATGCGCAGCCGGCAGGTCGTCCCAGGAACCGGACCAGCCCAGAAGGCGTACAAACGGCACGTACACCAGATAATTGAACGGCCCGTAAGTATCTCCGTTCTGGTCGTCAGACGACATGTGCCCGTAAGGCGTCTGATTGTTGAGAATCCGGTACGCCCCGATTACTCCCGAATAGCCGACGTCGACGACGTTGGAGTCGGCCACGTTAATGACGATGCGAAAGACAACCAGGGCAACAAGCGCGACAAAAAGAATCCTGGGAGAAAAATTAAGATGAATGCGTCCTGCCGCCTCCTTGTCGCTTACCGCTCTTGAAAGCAGCTCCGGCGAAGCAGCATCGATATTTGCAAGCCCGCCGGGACGGTAGTAAAAGTCAAGAGCGGAATCAGGCGGCCAGCGTCTGGAGCGACGGGCAGGAACGCGGGGCGCCTTGCTTGTCGCAATCCAGGCGAGTCGCAGGAAAAGATATACCAGCGGCGGGTAAGAAAGCGGCACCGACTTGAATATCTCCCCCTGGTTGAAATAGTAGTGTGAAACCGAGAAAGAGAGCAGCACAAGCAGATCCAGGTGCAGCATCCTGAAGGGGCGGCGCAGATCAACAAACGGAATCAGAAAAAGAAAACAGAGAGGCAGCCAGATGTACGGCTCGTTGATGATGCGCCCAAAAGCGCCCTTGTAGCCACGCGCCATCTGCCAGGCCACCTGGGGTCCGGTCATCACCTCCTTGACAGAGGCGCTGGAGTCGTCAATCAGTACCCGGGCGACTTCGTCGGTGCCGTCGTAAAAGCTGACCGTCCAGACATTATCGGGGCCCTGGCTGGCGCTTGGCCTGGCGTGTGGGTGATCTTTAAGCTCGTCCTTCACCTTTTGCTGCTGCTGCGCCGTCTTGATTGCCTGGCTCTCGGTCATCGAAGGCAGGGCGTCCAGGTATGCTTCCGATTTGACGTCGCTGGAGATAACGGCGCCTGTCCTGTCGCTGATGCGGACGGTTGCGAACTGGCGCCCGGTGGCCGGCTCCGACCAGGAAACGCTCCAGACTCCGGTGAGGCTGTCATAGTATGCGTGGCGGACCAGCTCCGGATGCTTGGCCTGCACCATGACGATGCCGGCGTTTGCTGAAGCTATCTGCTCTGCCTGTTCCTCGCTCAGCCGGGGAACAGAACCAGTTAAAGCAGGAGGAAGACTTTCAGTGCCGCTGCCAGGATAAGGGATCCTGGGGGGAGCGCCGGTTTGCGCAGCCCGGGGCTGGCTCACCGCCGTGGCGCCAGCGGCCGGCGCCAATAGCATCATCAGGACCAATAGCAGGCAGAGGCTGCCCCCGAGCAGCAGGCGGCAGTATTTCGGAGGCCGAGGAGAAGCCTGGCAGATTGCAAAAAAGCGAAGCAAAGGATTTTACGCAAATTTACCGAAAGCAGCCGGCAGGTATAATTTATTACCTGGTCAGGCCGCAGTCTGCCGGAAGCTCCATTTCTTGTTTCCCAGATAATTGAGCACAGTCACCACGCTGATGGCAATCATCTGGGCGGCAACGCTTTCCAGGTGGACTTCTTCAACGAGCAGGCGCAGGACAAGCAGGTTTAAAAGCAGGCTCAGCAGGCTGACAATCAGGAACCGGCGGGCTTGAGCTATGCTGCTTCCTTCAGGATTGCCAAATGTCCAGTATTTATTGAGCAGAAAGTTATTTGTTACAGCGACGGCAAAGGAGATCGTGGCTCCGCCGAGGTAATAGAGGTGGGCAGCGCCAACCAGCAGCGTGTAAATGCCCATATTGACAAAAACGCCAATTATTCCAACTACGCAGTATTTGCCAAATTGCGAAAAGCGTTCCATTTTATCAGTTTGAAATTGTTAACAATTACAGCCAGTATTTTTTCGTCGTCTGACGGCCCTGCTTTATTTTATCAAAACCCGTTGTACAGTTCGGATAATCCCTGCCAAATCCCTCACGCCCTCCTTGCCCGGCTCCGGCCTCCCTGCGGCTAGATTTCTTCAAGCTCACGTAAAGGGTCTACCTGGTTTGGTCCCAAACCTTCCATCCCGGATGCTTGTCCGCTAACCCAGCTGATCTGCTAGCATTGCGGCTGTTTCGGCGGCCAGCGCCAGGCAGCGCTCCGCCACAGCAACGTCTCGGGAGCCGAGCCCGCAGGACTGGGAAATAAATGATTTCTTCAGGACTTCCAGCGCGTCGATGCCGGCTGGCGCAAAGCCGGCCACCCGTTCCGCAGCCGCCATCACCTGATCGGTGATTTTGCGGCTGCTAAGCTCCAGCGAGCGCTCATCTGTGGGGATCATGCCCCAGGCCAGCATTCCTCCCTGCTCCAAAAAAGCAGCCAGCTCGGCCTCATAAACGAATAGTTCCTGCATGTGATCGGCTGCGTCAAAATGAAGAACGTCCACATCAGTCCGGGCCAGCAGGCCCCAGTCGGTGGCGCCACAGACATGGGTGCCGGTGTATCCGCCCAAAGCCGCCACGGGCGCGAAACATTCGTTCAGACTGCCGCTGATCGACTCCGGAGGCAAGCTGATAATTGCCGAACCGGCCTGGGTCAGAAAGGGTTCGTCAAAGAAAATGACTGGAATAGCCCCGGGGGCCGCCTCAATGAACTTTCCCGCCTGCCAGCTTCCCTTAAGCTGAAGCGCCTTGACCACCGCGTCAAAGAGATGTTCCTGGTAAAGCACGGGGCGTTTTTCACCATCCTTGACAGAAAGTCCAAAGGTGACTGGTCCTGTAACCTGTCCCTTGACGAAGCGCGGCCCCAGGGACGGCAGACTCTCAAGGAACGGCTCCAGGCCGCGGGCGTAATCACTTGAAATTTTGCAAAGGCCAGCCTCATGCGCCAGGTAGCGCTCATAAAAATCAGCCATTTCCGCGGGGGCTTTTTCCATGTCAAACCAAAGCCGCCGCCGCTCCATATCCAGCACCGCGCCGGGCATGCATTCGCTGAACTGCACATACATGTCTTCCCGGAAATCAAGACGGGGAAGCTGTGGCCACGCCGGGCAGACGGGATTAAACTCAACCATTAAATCAACCGCCGCAGAGACGTTTGTGTGTGGCAGGCTGCCAATGGCAAGGGAGGCGCAATTCGGCAAAGGCCGGGAGGCATCGCTTTGCGCCGGCCTGGAAGCAGCCATCACGGCCTGCCTTTCACCGGGGGGGATGTGGCGATTGCGGCCACAGCCTCGACGGCGGCATCAATGTCGGCGGCGCTGTTAAAGGGGCCTATGCTCAGGCGCACGGCGCCGCTTTCAAGCGTGCCCATCACGCGGTGGGCGCCGGGGGCGCAATGAAGCCCGGCGCGGCTGGCTATGTCATATTCACGGTCAAGCCGCGCCGCCAACTCGGCCGATGTCATTCCGGCCACGTTAAAAGCCACCAGCGGCGCCCGCGGCTGACCGGCAAGAGGGCCGTATACGGTCACGTTTTCCACGCCGCCCAGTCCTGCAAAAAGTTTTGACACCAGTACGTTTTTTTGCTCCGTTATTTTCTCAAATCCTTCATTCTCAAGAAAATCAATTCCGGCGGCCAGGCCGGCTATCCCCGGAGTATTAAGGGTGCCGCTCTCATACCGGTCCGGCCGCGCCAGAACGTCCTGCTCTTCTTCTGAGCGGGTGCCTGTGCCTCCCTGACGCAGCGAGCGCAACTCAATTTCAGGGGAGATGTAAAGCATGCCGATTCCTTGCGGTCCCAGGAGTCCTTTATGCCCCGTCAGGGCGATCATGCCGGCCGGAAGAGTCTTGACATCAAGCGGCAGCGAGCCGCCGCTCTGGGCCGCATCGACAAGCAGCGGCACCTCCTGCTCCTTGAGCGCAGCGGCTATTTCAGCCAAAGGCGAAATGGCGCCGCCTACATTGGAAGCATGCGACAGTACGACCAGCCGGGCGCCGGAGCCTGCCAAGGTCAGCACTTCCTCCGCATCAATCTGTCCCCTGGAATCAGCCCCGGCAAAAGATACCTCCACACCCCTGCGCGCCAGCGCCATTAGCGGCCTCAGCACGGCATTGTGCTCGACAACTGAGGTGACGACACGGTCCCCGGGCGCAAGCAGCCCATGCAGGGCAATGTTCAGGGAATCAGTGGCGTTCTGCGTAAAAATAATGTTGGCGCTGTCCTCTACGCCAAGAAAGGAAGCTGCTTTCTGGCGCGCCTGAAAAATTATGCGGGCGGCTGCCACAGCCAGCCTGTGCGCCCCTCTGCCAGGGTTGGCGCAATAATTGACCAGGCAATCATTGACCGCCTCCGCCACTGGCGGCGGCTTGGGGCAGGTGCTGGCCGCGTTGTCAAGATAGATTGTCAAGTAAGCTTTTTTGCTACGTTATTGATCAGCGGCGCCAGATCTGAGCCCGGGCTGAAAACCTGGCCCTGGGCTGTAAACTGGTTGCGGGCGCTAGAGTAGGGAAACTCAACGGTCTCGGCGCTGGAAAATGAAAAAACAATCAGGTCGGAAAAGGAGGCGTCAGGCTGCCCTCCTGCCGGCCTGGCCGCCTCGATGCCGCCGGCAAGAGACGAGAACGCGGAAGTGCCGCCGCCAACCATAAAGGACGACACGCCGCCGTTGCCATCGTAGATAAGAATGCTTGCATACCTTGCCCGGTAGACGTCCACCATTGAATGCGCCGGGGCGCTAGATGAAGATCCAGACCAACTCCGGGACTCCCCCTGCCCACGTACGGCAATCAGAAAGACAGCGGCAAAAACCGGCAACAGCGCCAGCAAGTATTTGTTCCAGGTTCCGGAGGGGTTCATTGGCCGCTATCATATACCTTATAGAAAATATTGCCAAAGTTGCCAAACTGCGTGAAGACTTCTTATATTGTAGTGTCCTTTGACAACGGATGCGCCGGAATGCCCGGCCCGCCATAAAATCCAAGGTCCTTGAGCGGCTCACAAAAAAAACAGATTTACAGGAAGGTCTCGCCCCAGATCAGTTTCCCACAGCTGGAAATTGAGGTGCTTGACTTCTGGCGCCAGGAAAAGATTTTTCAAAAAAGCCTTGATTTGCCTTCCGAAAAAGGCGAGTTTGTCTTCTATGAGGGCCCGCCGACCGCCAACGGCAAGCCGGGCTCACACCATGTCCTTTCGCGCATCTTCAAGGACATCTTTCCTCGCTTCCGCACCATGTGCGGATATCATGTGCCCCGCAAGGCAGGCTGGGACACACACGGCCTGCCGGTGGAGCTGGAAGTGGAGAGGCAGCTTGGCATCAGCGGCAAGCGCGATATCGAGCAGGTGGGCATCGCCGGGTTCAACCGCCTCTGCCGGGAGAGCATCTACCGCTACCTGGAAGACTGGGAGAAGCTGACCGAGCGCATCGGCTTCTGGATTGACACAAAAGACGCCTATTACACGCTCAGCAACGATTATATCGAGAGCGTCTGGTGGATCCTTAAACAGGTCTGGGACAAGGACCTGCTTTACTACGATTACAAGGTGGTGCCTTATTGCGCCCGCTGCGGCACCACGCTCTCCAGCCACGAAGTTGACCAGGGGTATAAAACTGTGGAAGACCCGTCAGTGTACGTGCGCTTCCCGCTGGCCGACGAGCCTGAGCTGTCGCTGCTTGTCTGGACCACAACCCCGTGGACGCTGATCAGCAACGTCGCCGCCGCCATCAGCCCCGATATTGTTTACGCCGAGATCGAGCACGAGGGCATGCGCCTGATCATGGCGCGCGACCTGGTCCCCAGGCTGTTTAAGGAAGCCCCGGTATTGCGCGAAATAAGCGCCGCCGAACTGGCGGGGCGCTCCTATATCCCGCCTTACAGCTTCGTCAGGCCGGACAAGAAGGCTCATTACATCGTCGAAGCAGGGTTTGTCTCCCGGGAGGAAGGCACCGGCATTGTCCATATTGCCCCTGCCTTCGGAGCTGATGACATGCAGGTGGCGCGTCAGCAGGGCCTGCCTTTGATTAACCCCGTTGATGAGGAGGGACGCTTCGACAAGCGCGTAGAGCCGTGGGAGGGCCAGTTTGTCCGCGACGCCAATGAAGAAATTGTTCTGGAGCTCAAGCGGCGGCGGCTGCTACTGGCGCATGTGCCCTATGAGCACTCCTACCCCCATTGCTGGCGCTGCGACACAGCCCTTATTTACTATGCCAAAGCCAGCTGGTATATCAAAACAACCGCCGTCAAGGAGGAGCTGCTTAAGGCCAACGAGTCCGTCACTTGGCATCCGGAACATATCAAGCACGGCCGTTTTGGCAACTGGCTTGAGAATAACATCGATTGGGCCCTTTCGCGCGAGCGTTACTGGGGCACCCCCCTCCCCATCTGGAGCTGCGCGGGTGGCCACCAGGTCTGCATTGGCAGTGTTGCTGAAATGAGAGAGATGGCCGTTGCAGACCCGGGCGGGGAGCTTGATCTGCACCGTCCCTTCATCGACGAAGTAAAGCTTAAGTGTCCCGAGTGCGGACTGGAGATGAGCAGGGAACCCGAGGTCATTGATGCCTGGTTTGACTCCGGCAGCATGCCCGTGGCCCAGTGGCACTATCCGTTTGAAAACAGGGAGTTGTTCAAAAAGCGGTTCCCTGCCGATTTTATCTGCGAAGCCATCGATCAGACACGCGGCTGGTTTTACAGCCTGATGGCGGTGAGCACGCTTCTGTTCGGATCCGCCAGCTACCGCAACGTCGTCTGCCTGGGGCATATCCTCGACCGCGAAGGCCAGAAGATGAGTAAATCCCGGGGCAATGTCGTCGAGCCCTGGCAGGTTCTTGACAATCAAGGGGCCGACGCCTTTCGCTGGTACCTTTTCACCGTCAGCTCGCCCTGGTATCCCCGCCGCTTCTTCCCGGAAGCAATCGAGGAAATCGTGCGCAGGTTTTTGTTGACATTATGGAATACGTACTCATTTTTTGTCGTCTATGCCAACATCGACGGCTTTAATCCGCTTGAGCATGAAATCCCACTCCCGGAGAGGCCGCTGATGGACCGCTGGATTAGCGAAAGCCTCCAGGTTCTTGTTTCCGAAGTCAGGAAGGGGCTGAATGCTTACGACGCTACCTCCAGCGGACGCAAGATCCAGGAATTTGTCGACGACCTCTCCAACTGGTACGTGCGCCGCTGCCGGCGCCGTTTCTGGAAGAGCGAGGAGGACAACGACAAGATCAGCGCTTACCTGACCCTGCATGAGTGCCTGGTGACGGTGGCCAAACTGCTGGCTCCATATATGCCTTTTGTCTCCGAAGAAATCTATCGCAACCTGGTCAAAAGTATTGATAAAAACGCGTCGGAAAGCGTGCACCTGTGCAGGTTCCCGCAGGCAGAGATTGCCGCCAGCGAGCTTGCCGGCCGGATGAAGCTAGCCCGGCAAATTGTCAACCTGGGCCGCGCCGCTCGGAACAGGGCCCAGGTAAAGACAAGGCAGCCCCTGCCTGAAGCAGTTGTGGCCGCAGCCGGAGCCGAACGGGAGTCGCTGCAAGGTCTGGAACATTTGATTACGGATGAGCTAAACGTTAAAAGGCTTGTGTATGCCTCCGACGACGCCGCGCTGTTTACGGTGACGCTAAAGCCCAACCTGCATAAGCTGGGTCCCCGTTTTGGTCCCCGCCGCCCTCAGGCGGACGCCGCCATCGCCGCCCTGGATGCGGAACAGGCTGCCCGCCTGCTGGAAACAGAGGCCAGAATCGGCATAACCGTGGATGGCAAAGAAGAGCCGCTTGCGGCAGACGAACTGATTGTTGAGAAAGCAGAGAGGCCGGGTTTTGTCATCGAGCAGGGCGGCGGCCTGGCCGTGGGCATAAATACACGGCTGTCGGAAGAACTCATGCGCGAGGGCATTGCCCGTGAGCTGGTGCACAAGGTGCAGAATCTGCGCAAGGAAGCCGGCTTTGAAATTGAAGACACCATTTCCGCCACATTTAGCGGCGAGGGCCTTCTTGCCGACGTGGCCCGCCAGTTTGCCGATTTTTTCAAGACGGAAACGCTCTGCCGCGACCTCAATTTCAGTAAAGAGGGAGGCGCCGGAGCGGCCAAGATTACCGTTGATGGTCACTCTCTTGAAATTGCCATCGCCCGGTTAAGTTAACTATGCTGGAATACCGGGAATAAAATTTACTGCTCATCCTGTTAGCTCAGGTGAAGCCTGAAATTGTCATTCTGAGCGAAGCGGGGAATCTGTTTTTTCGTTTCGGATATAGATTCTCGGGTTATCCAGCATCCAGAATCAAGGAGCCTGTTTATCATGTTTGACAAAATCATGGTCGCAACGGATGGCTCTCCCAACGCGGAGGCTGCTGTGATAAGCGCTGCTGAGCTGGCGGCAAAGGTGGGCACCCGGGAAGTGTTGCTGATTCACATCTGCCCCGGCTGCACCGCCGATATAGACTTAAAGGACGCCAACCGGGAAGCAGCTGAGGACCTTGTCAGAAAGGGGGCAGAGCTATTTCGGGCCGGCGGGACACCGGTGCGCACTCAGGTAGAGATCGATTACCCGCCAGAATCGGTAGGCTCAGCCATCCTGGATACAGCGCGGCGGGAAAAGCCCGACCTGATCGTGCTGGGAAGCCGCGGCTTAAGCAGCATCAGGGGCATGCTCCTGGGCAGCGTCAGCAACCGCGTGGTTCAGAACGCCCCCTGCCCGGTGCTTGTAATCAAGCACGGCGCCCGGGAATGAAGCGAAGTGTCCTGCCCGCGCCGAAGTGATCTTCATTATTCGCTATACATACAGGCCGAAATGTAGTGCAGACATCGCCCTTGGGCAGGGAGCAGAGATCACTCTGGCCAAAGAAACAAGTGCGGCAGGATATCTCGGTAACTTCTGTTTTTCCCGTATCGTTTACGGGCTCTGCTTGGGCGGCAGGGATGCCCATTAGTGGAGACGTTTTTCCTCCTTCTGCCGTGGGTGGTGGGAATTGAATCTTACCGGCGGCGGCAGATACTTTCAATAAGGCGGCCCATATTAGTTCTTGCAAATTGCTGAATATTTAGCCGTTGCCATTTAGGTAGACAGATTTGTCTGCCGCCGGCCAGGGCTTGCGGCCTCCTCACTGGGTCAAACCGTTGCCTTCCTGAAGCCCCCGGCTTTCCTTTTGCTATTATTTGTATGATGAGAGGGTCAGATTCTGCATGAAGAAGATGAAAAATAGGCTGCTGCCGATTTTAATGCTCGCTGTTTCTGCGCCGGCAATCATTGCCGGGTGCGGCAGCCCCGAGACTACCGTCCGCACAATTCACACCCAGAAACCAATATTGCCGGCTTCCACGGCTCCTGCGCCTGCGCCAGCGGCGCCCGCGCCCGCCGGCATCTCCCTGGATCCGGGGCTGCGCAGCGCCACAGGCATCCCGTCGCCGGACGAGATGACATCCCTTATCAACCTGCAAAAAAAGTTGCCCTATCCGATTATCGTGCCAACATGGCTTCCCGACGGCCTCAAGCTTGACACCAGCCTGATGGACTCGGGCAGCGTCGCCGGCGACACGGCTGGATTTCACAGCTACAAGTACGCCGAACCAGGCAGCACCACTTTTACGCTTACCTTTAACCAGAGCAGTTCCAACAGCCAGCCGATCGCGGACTACTACCTGACCGAGGAAAACGTAGAAGGCGTTGATTACCAGGTTTACTGGCACCGGGACAGGGACTACCTGCCGGAAAACGGCCAGCCGGTGCGCACAACAAAAATTGTCAAGCCGGAGACCTTCATTGTCGTCTGGCAAGGGCAGTACAAAGACGCCGCCGGTCAGACCCATGACCTCTATTACAGTATGACAACAGGCATCTGGACCGGCTGGGACTGGGGGACAATACGGGAGATACTTGCCGGCCTGAAACCATTATCCGACGTCGGAAGTTAGCAATTATGCTTGATGAAGTTATGCTTTATGATTGTGGCAGATTATTCGGCAGAGTTGGCCGGCTGGGTCTTTGAAAGGCGGTTGCCGGTAGCGTCGTAGGTGTAGCTCTCAGTGCCGTAGCCGGCGATGTTCTCGCTGGTGAGGCGGTTTAAGGAGTCATAGGAATAGCTATCATTGCCCGCCGGTTCTGTCGGCGAGGTGATGTTCCCGCTTGCATCGT
>JACWAD010000036.1 GCA_014874175.1 Thermoleophilia bacterium | reverse complement strand
GAAGTGCTCAAAGGCTTTACCGGCACGTATCCCCACCGGCTGGTTGCCCTGAAAGAAAACATGGGGGTGTCGGTGGCGCGCAATATCGGGGCTCAAAAGGCGGCCGGCGAGATCATCCTCTTCATCGATGCCGATTGCATCATCATGCCTGATACGATGGCGCGCTGCGTTGAGCGGCTGGGCGCCGGCGGGGACTGTGTCGGCGGCGCCTACACCAAGGACGCCTGGGACAAGGACTTCTTCAGCAACTTCCAGTCCCTTTACATCCACTACGTCGAGACCAAGAATGAGCACCCGGATTATATCGCCACCCATTGCATGGCGATCCGCAGGGATCTTTTCCGGGAGTTTGGGGGGTTTGTCGAGAACTCGTTCATCGGCCACCAGGCCAGTGTTGAGGATGTCGAGTTCTCCCACCGGCTTACCCGGGCCGGCCGCCGGCTGCTGCGGCCCGCCGACATCCTGGTGCGGCACATGTTCGGCTTCAGCTTGGCCAGGTCCATCAGAAACGCGGTCAAGAAAAGCAAGTACTGGACGATGTACTCGCTCAAGCGCCGTGACGTAATGAAGGACTCCGGCGCCGCCTCGCACGAGCTGAAAGTCAACGTCACGACGCAGGTGCTTAATCTGGTCCTGGTTGTCCTGGCCCTGGCGACGCGCGTCTGGTGGCTGCTGTTGCCAGTCCCTCTGCTTTACGGCGTTAACGTGGGCGCCAGTTTCCGGTTGTTTCAGCTGATGAGGCGCGAGCGCGGCTGGTGGTTCCTGCTGCGGGCTCTGGGCTATTACCAGTTCGTTTATCCCGTCGCCGTCGCTTACGGCTCATTCATCGGCACGCTAAAATACTTGTGGGAAGTAAAAATCCTGCGGCGGTACGCCTGAAAACATTGGTTCCCGGTTCCCGGTTTCCAGTTAAAACTCAACCTGGAGTAAGCAACCGGGGGAGATAACAGGAAACTGGAAACAGGAAACCGGGAACAATCTTTATGTATTCACCGTTAAAATTCATCCCCCAGATATTCCTGAAGAACAGGCTGGTTCAGTTCACATTCTTCGTGACTGCGCGCTGCAACGCCCGCTGTCCTTTCTGCTTTTACTGGCGGGACCGGCACAGCCGCCGGGAAGAGCTTGACTTTGATGAAATCGAGAAAGTAGCCCGCTCGGCCGGCAGCCTCCTGTGGCTGCTTTTTTCCGGCGGCGAGATTTTCCTGCGCCGGGACCTGGCGGCCATCGTCGACGCTTTTTACCGCAACACTCACCCGGTTATTATCACGCTGCCCACCAACGGGCTGGCGCCGGACCTGGTCATTCCCAAAACGGAGGAGATCCTGGCCCGTTCCCCGGACAGCGCAGTAGTGGTGAAGGTTTCGCTTGACGGTGTCGGCGCGGAACATGACCGCATTCGCAACACGCCCGGCAGTTTTGACAAAGCTATCGAGACATGGGAAGAGCTGCGGCGGCTGCGCCGCCGGCACGAGAACCTGCAGACGGGCATCAACACCGTTTTTCTGCGCCAGAACCAGGATGCCATGGACGAGATCATTGATTTTGTCAACGGGCTGCCGGACTGCGAGACCCACACTATTTCCCTCGTCCGCGGCGATCCGGCTGACGGCAAGGGCAAGGCCATTGACCTGGAAAAATATCTCCGCGCAGTGAAGCGGCTGGAGACGGATTTGAAGGGCCCCCGTGCCAAGATGTACCATTTTAACCTGACGCGACTGAAAACAGCCCAGGACCTGGTCCAGCGGCGTCTGATTTACGAGACTGTCCGCCAGGGGCGGCGGCAGCTTCCGTGCTATGCGGGCCGCATTGCCGCCGTGATGAACGAGGTGGGGGAAGTCTTTCCATGCGAGATTCTTGACTCCTCAATGGGAAATGTGCGCCAGAGCGGATATGATCTGATGAAAGTGCTGCGCTCCCGGGCCGCCGGCTCCGTCAGGGCGAAAATTGACAGCTCCAGGTGCTATTGCTCACACGAGTGCTACTACGTCACAAACATTCTTTTCAATCCACTAACGTACGGACGGCTGATGAGGCAGTTCATGTCGCTGCCCCAACCGGGCCGGCAACCCGGAACAGACCCGGCCGCTTAAGCGCCTCCCCGCCGGAACTCCTGTCCCGGGGGCGGCTGGGGCTGGCGGCCAGCATCGGCGCCGTCTTCGTGTTTGTCCTGGCCGTCACAGTGCCTTTCCTGGGCCAGGCCTTTCACCTCGATGACGCGATTTTCTGGGACTTTGCCCGCAATAACCTCTCCCATCCTTTCCAGCAGCACATTTCCAACTACTTTTTAATGGGCAGGGAGGTGGCTGTGTTCAGGGATACCCACCCTGCTTTTGATGAGCTCTATATCTCCCTGATCATGCTGGCCGGCGGCGTCACCGCCCCCGAGGCGCTGTTTCATCTTGGCTTCATAATCTTCCCTCTGATCGCGGGCATCTCCATGTTCTTTCTTGCCCGCCGGTTTACGTCAAACGCTCTCCTGGCGACGCTCCTGCTGCTGTCTGCGCCGGCGATCATGGTCCTTTCCCACACGCTGATGGGCGATCTGCCCATGACGGCCTTCTGGCTGGCGGCAACTGTTACATACATATACGGGATCGACCGCCACAACCGGGCTCTGCTTGCCTTTTCGGGCTTCCTGGCCACGCTTACGATTTTCACCGGCTACCAGGGGCTGGCCCTGATTCTGCTTCTGCCGGCATACGCCTGGATCCAGGCGGGACGGCTGCGGCGGGAGGCGTTCCTTCCCGTTATTCTGCCCGCCCTTGCGTTCGGCGCGTATACCTGGTTTAACCTGGCCCACTATGGAGCGTTGCCGCGTTTCTCTCACGCCCAGGGTCTCAGCATTCAGGGATACAGCCTCGTCTCGCGGTTTACGGGGATGGTCCTGCAGGTGGGCGGCGCCTCGGTCTTTCCGCTATTTCTGGCCGCCGCTTTCATGCTGCGCCGGCGGCGGTACCTGGCGCTTCCGGTCGTGGCGGCGGGGGCGGCGCTGCTGGGCTGGCGCCAGCTCTCTCCCGGCTACCCGCTTGCCAGCGCAATCCTCTTTGCAGTGTTTATCTTTGCCGGAGCGTGCATGCTGATTGGAATTTGCCTTGAGGGGTTATCCCAGCTGCTGGACCGGCGGGGGCGCCGGCCCCGGGACCGTGACTTCCTCTTCCTCGCCCTTTGGCTTGTGTCCATACTGGCGGCGGTTGTCATCCTTTTGCCGGACGCCACCGTAAGGTACTACCTGCCCGTCTTCGCGCCGATGATCATTCTTCTTTTCCGGGAAGCAGAGGCGGTTTTCTCGTCGCGGCGGCTGCTGGGGTGGCTGGCTGCGGCGGCCGTCGGCATGTCTTTCGTGACCGGCTTCTGGCTGTCGGCAGCCGACTACCAGCTTGCCCAGGCCTACAAGGATTTTGCCCTTTCAGTGAGTTCCCGTTACCACCCGGCCGGAGCCGTCTGGTTTGTGGGCGAGTGGGGCTTCCGCCACTACATGGAAGAGGAAGGATACCGCTACCTGCCCTCGGACAGCAACGCGCCGCAAAAAGGAGACCTGGTAATCACGCCAGCCCTCATGAAGAGGCCGGTGGCGCCGTCCCTGCGCAGCCGCATGCGCCTGACGGGCACGCCGGCTGCCGAATGGAGTGTCCCGGTGCGGGTCATGAGCCCCCGGGCGGATGCCGGCTTTTACGGCACATACTGGGGGCGGCTGCCGTTTGCCATTACCACGCAACCCCTGGAGCGGTTTAAGGTTTACACGGTAACCGGCTAAACCGGAGGACTGGATATCGCCAGGTTACCGGGTGGTTTTCCGGTTCTGGATTTGGGCCCGGGTCTTAGGGCTATCCAGGAATCCAGTATCCAGCACCCGCTTTCAGTCTGTTGTCTTCCGCCCTGCCTTCAGTTTTATCCGCTCAGCCGTCAGCCTCACGAACGCCCGTGTCATGCGTGCGTAACGCCGCACGTCTTCGGGCCCCTCAATCGAAGCAATCATGTGGGCGATTTGCCGCGGCCGGAAAAAGAAGTTGCTGATCGACCGCCTCTGCATAACCTGGAGATATTCTTCGGTCAGGCCATGGGGCACGAAGCTGAGGTTGCCGCGCGGGTAGCCGGTGCCCAGGTCCAGGCCCTTGTTGACAGTGCCATACCTATCGGCAATCTCCCGGGCTTCTGAACCCGGCGCCAGGTACATGACTGCCATATTCATGGAATGAAGCGGCAGCGACTTGGCGAACCGAATAGTCTCCTTGACAGTTTCGGGAGTATCAACCAGGTGGCCCATGATAAAGTAGCCGCGGATCCTGATGCCGGCTTCATCCAGCCACCTGGTGACACGAAGGACTGTTTCCTTGTCCACCGGCTTGTGGATGAATTTCAGAACTTCATCATTGCCGCTCTCGATGCCGACTGACACCAGCCAGCAGCCGGCGTCCTTCATGGCGCGGATAACCTCCTGGTCAAGAGTCTTTAAATTCACCGTCGCCGTCCAGATGATGTCCAGCTTTCTTTCCTTGATCAGCGCGCATATCTCCAGGACGCGCTTTCTGCTGAGGGCGAATGTGTCCTCGTGAAAGCTGATCTCGCGGGCGCCAAACCTGTTGATTACATATTCCATCATGTCAACAACGTATTTGGCTGAGTTGGCTCGCCAGCGCTTGGTCCAGACCGAGTTGCAGAATATGCATGAAAAGGGGCAGCCGCGGCTGGTGACAAGCGTAATCACCGGGCGGCGCCGGTAGACCAGGAGCTGGGGATTATAACCGGCCAGGTCATCGATCAGATGAAAGGCAGGGAATGGCAAATCATCCAGGTTGTCAATGTACGGCCGGGGCTCGTTTTTTAGCATCCTGCCGTTTTGACGGTAATGAAGGCCCCGGATCCTTGCCGGCTCGCCGCCGGTTCCCAACGCCTGCGCCAGTTCCAGCAGGGTCAACTCGCCTTCGCCATCAACGAGATAATCAAAGGAATCGAACTGCGCCAGGTCCTGGGGATAAACGATAACGTGCGGCCCGCCGGCGACAATGGGGATGTCAAATTCCTGTTTCAGATAACGGGCGTTCTCGATGGCGGCGTCGGCGCCAATCGAGTAGACAGACAGGCCAATCAGTCCCGGGTCGAATTCCCTCACCCTGGCGCTCAGGCTGGCGCGGGTCAGCGGATACCGGACTGAATCCAGTATCCTGACAGTGTGGCCGGCCTGTTCCAGGACGCTGGCCAGGCACATGAGGCCGTAGGGAGGCAGGTATGCGCCGATGTCATCCAGGCTGCCATAGCGGTCTTCGCCGCTGATGGCGCCGCTTATTAGCAGGACCCTCATTCAGGCTCCATCGAATGAAGAAGAGCGCCTGGAATTGCCGCCAGAAATATTCCCACCCCGCATGATGTCATTTTGGTTTTCCGAACTCGGGTGCCCGCAGTAAACGCGATCATTGATACAAAACTATATTACGTGAAAAGATACATTTAAGGAACCTCTGATCAAAACCTAAAAAATGAGCGAATTTTATGTTTCAGAGGATATTTTCGTTGATAATGGCTATATTTCATGCCATTTCGCTTCCTAAGAGCCCGTCTTATCCCCTCTTTTTCTGTTTTTAGGCGCACCTCGGCCTAAGATTAAGCAGCTTCTTTCTCACCAGGTAGAGATTAGCCAGGGCAAAGAGGGTAAATATCTGCGACGCGTTTTTAGCGATGCCCCGGTAGCGTGTCTTCCGGTATCCCCACAGGCACTTGATGACATGGAATGGGTGCTCGACTTTGGCTCTGGCCTTGCTCATTTTGCGGTTTCGTTGTTTGTCTTTTTTGCTTAAGGTCTGGCCCCGGCTTGCCTTTTTGGATACGCACCATTTTATGCCCCGGCCTTCCAAATCCTGTTTCTTTTGTTCGCTGGCATAGGCTTTGTCTCCGTAGACCGCTGCCTCATCGCCGTGCAACAGGTCGTCCATTACTTGGGAGTCATGCACGCAGGCCGTGGTGGCCACCACCGTGTGCGATGAGCGTCCGGCCGTAGTGGACAAAAGGTGTCGCTTCGGCGACCGGGAAGGCGACACCATCATCGGCAGCAAACACCAGGGCGCGCTGCTTTCTCTGGTCGGGCGCAGATCGAGCTTCACCCTGATCGGCAGGCTCGCCAGGAAGACGGCCGAGCAGGCCAGAGACGCCGCCACCGAACTGCTTAAGCCGGTCAAGGAGCCGGTGCGCACGATCACGT
>JACWAD010000035.1 GCA_014874175.1 Thermoleophilia bacterium | reverse complement strand
TGTGGCCAATCTCAGCTGGACAGGCGGCAACGGCGGCGTAAACGCCAACGCCTCGGGCACGCCGGTAAGCTTCACGGCGCCCCCGGTGTCCGGCCGCATGTACCACCAGGCCGAGACGGTCAAGGCCAGGAACCTGCTGTATGTGACCTCTGAAGACGGCAACATCGATGTCTTTAACATCAGCACCGGCACGGCTGTCTATGACACCACCATCAACGTGAGGGCCCTGACCGGCAGCACCACCAGCAATATCCACAGCGTTGACCTGGCTCCTGGAAACAGCAACATCATCTATGTGAGCTCGCGCAACACGCCCGACAGCGGCAACAACATGGAGCTGATGATAGACGTCACCAACCTGGCGGCTCCCAAGCTGATCGGCTCGATCGGCGGTTTCGCCCATGACATGTGCGGCGTCTACGCTATTGGCAACAAGTCGGACTACTACGGCCACAAGCCGTCACTGTCCCTCAGTGAGACCCGCACTTACTGGGCCAGCCTGAACGACTACTTGGCCGGCAAGCTGTCGGTTGACTACAGCATCGCCAACACCGATGCGGCTGCTCCGACCAACGTTGCCACCGGCGTGACGATCACTGGCTCCAACAGCACCAACGGCGTCACCGTGGCAACGACTCTGCCGCTTAGCGCCGGCAACATCGGCGGCGGCAGCAGCGCTGCGTTTACGCTCCAGTACAACGTGCCTGTCTGCGTCATGAGATTCGTGACCAAGACGGACGGCTCGGCTCAGAACGGCGCCTCGATCTTCACCTATTAAGGAGGAGAAGACCTGTGCCATCCGATTCTGACGTGAAAGGAGACGATATGGCCGTAATGAAGAGCGACCATCGGGAGCCTTACGCGAAGCCGGAGCTGGTGAAGCATGACAACTTGAAGGAACTTACCTTCGAGTGCTCCAACTGGTCCTGCAGCGTGACGGTTCCGCCGGCTCCGTAACCCGGAGCCTGGCAGTAAAGGAAGCAACCCGGGAGGCAGCCGCAAGGGCTGCCTCCCGGAAAAACATGGGCAAGGCAAGCTGAATTGCTCCATGGCAGAAGCTGCGGAAAACGCGTACAATCTTGTTACGGGTTTTCTGCAAACGCATAGTAAGGAGAAGACAAGGTATGACTGCTGAATTTCGCGGAGGGAGCGGGAAGCGGGGAAGGTGGCAGGCAGCGGTAGCGGTATCAGCAATGTTGATCGCCTTGTCGGTGATTTTGGCAGGCTGCGGCGGCGGTGGCCAAAGCTCGACCGGCTCGCAGCTTGACCAGAAGGCGGCCGGGGCGACCGTCGCGGCCGGCAGGACAGGAACTGCGGCCAGGGTAGCGACTGTGGGCGGCAACCAGCCGGTTCTGGCCGGCTATACGGCAAATCAGTGTATTGCCGATATGACTGCCCGTTATGGCAGCCCGTCCAGCGCCCAGAAGGTTTGCGCCGAGCTGGGCGCCAGTTACGGTCCGTCTACGCCGGAAAGCCAGATGCCGTCGATATTGCCGAAGGTGGAAAGCAAAGTGGGCGTGACGCCGGTGCCGGGAGCCAAAGTGCCCGGCCAGCCGGCAGGATCGCCACCGGCGCCTCAGCCGACATCTGGCGGCGGATCGCCTTCGCCGGGAGGGACTCCTCCGGCAGGCGGCTCACCGCCGGCAAGCCAGCCGCCGGCTGGAAGCGGTGGTGGTTGGCCTTCGGGCGGCATACCGATCACGGTGCCTGGGGCTCCGTAGCAGATGGTAAGAGGAGAGAATGCCTGATACGCTTAAACAAAGCATCCAGGAGCGCTTCACGGGCGCCGGCCCCAACCCGTCGACGTATGACGTGCACGGCGTTGTGACCCGGGTATATGCAGACGATCACCTGCTGGCGCTGGCCATCCAGGATTTCCTCAGGCCGTTTCGCAGCTTGCCCGAGGCAAATCCGGACATAGAGTTTTACCTGCTGACCAAGAAGGCCGGCTCTGAAGTGGACGCCGGCGGCCACTATTTTGGCAGCGGAGAGATTCTCTATGACTGGCAGGTGCTACGTTACAGCCGCCGCGGTCAGTTGCGCTATCAGGAAGCTCCGGGTGCGGGATCGATTGTGGCCGACCTTGACGCCGGCCTGGCCGTCGCCTTTGTCGAAGAAGGCATGGCTGCCCGGGCCTGGTCGGTGGCGCATCTTGTCTTTTTCCCCATCTGGGCCCAGCTGCTTAAGACCAAGGGGATATTCCCCCTGCATGCGGCCGGCCTGGAAAGGAATGGCAAGGGCATCCTCTTCCCGGGCAAGAGCGGCTGTGGCAAGTCGACGCTGGCCCTGCACCTGTTGCGCAGCGGCTACCGGCTGCTTGGCGATGACACCGTGTTCGTCCGCATGGACGGCAAGGGCGCCGGAATGCTGTTCTTCCCGGAAGTTCCCTTGTGTTCGGATATGGCAGGCTTGAACTCCGGGCAAATGCACGCCATCGAATTGACCGAAGACCGGTGGAAACCCAAGAACGGGGTTGATTTTAGCGAGGTAGGCGCCGGTTCCGTGATTAAATCCTGCCACACGGACGCGCTGGTGTTTCCCGTCATTGCAAGCGATGGCCGGACCCGCTTCGAGGGCGTTGGCCAGACGGAGGCGCTGGCGGAGCTGATTCTCTACGCTTTCCTGTTCATGGACCCGGAAACCAGCAAGGAGAACTTTGCCCTGCTGGCAGGGCTGGTGCAATCGGCAAGGTGTTTCCGGCTCCACATGGGGACTGACGGCGCCGAAATTGCCGCTGCTGTTGACAAAATTGTAGCGGCATCGTAAAATAGATGCCCGCTTGATGCGGCTTCGCCGCCGGCGGGAAAGTCACAAAGACAGGCATGATCGTTGCAGCGGGCCGGCTGCAGCGAAAACGCAGGGGGAGGGTCCGCCTGAGCGGACACGACAAGCGCGCTTTGGGCGGAAAACAACACTAGAGGATGAAGGGAGGAAATATGCAAATCAGTTCGAAATTGTTTCACACGGCGATTCTCGTTCTGGTGCTGATGCTGGCGCTTGCGCTTTATCTTAGCCTGAGTCTGGTCAAGGCCAGCACGGCCAAGGGCGTAGTCGCCGCTGGTTGTAGTAGTCAACCCACAGACTGGGCCAAAGTCCAGTGTTACGTGGACCAGTACATCCAGAGTCAGGCGACCACGGCTGGCTACGGCGGGGGCAGTAACACCGCCGGCAAGAGCGGCTATTTCATCGACAGGAGTACCCAGAGCAATTCACTTCAGAACGAGCTGGACTCTAATGGCAACGGCACCATTCTGGGTGAAGGCGACGATTTGAAAAACGCGCCGGTCCTGATTGACAACCTGGGGCAGCTAACCACGATGATCCCAGGGACCAGCTTCCGCTGCATCTGGAACTCGGCAACGGCAAACTGCTTTGACTCAGGAGCGGTAGCGGACATCAAGACTCTGGTTGATAACCATGAGGCAGCCACAGGCGCTGTGCCCGACATAGTCGATTATTGCATGACTGATCACACAGAGGCGCCGACCGTCGGCGGCTTGGGCTATATCGCCCAGACAGGCGGCCTGGCTACGGACGGCTCCGTGCCCAAGATCTACGGCCTTACCTATGGCCGCGACGGCTGGACCAATACGCAGGCCGATACATATACCAACAACACACGTCCGCTCATGCCGTTCAGCACGCCGACCACCTACACACCGCCTAACACGGTTCCAAACAGCTGCAACAGCTCAGGCGGCGACGCCGACCTGGTGCGCTGCGCGGCAGAGTGGTCCATCACCAACGGCGCTACCTATGGCAACGCCGGTAACGGCCTTTCGCCGAACACAAGCGCGCCGTACTTTACGGGCGGCACGGGTGCAAGCACCAGCCAGATCGTCGACATCCGTTCCGGACTGCCGGTGGGCCAGCAAACGATAGATAACAACAGTGGCGCCACACCCGCGATCAGCGATCCGATTGGCACAGTCTTCAACAACGGCCTGGCCAATGTGGATGACAATAGCGGCGACACGATCTTGGTCGCCAGCGCCTCACAGAACACGGGTGGCATCGTCGCCGAGGGTCTGACGATGCTCGGCTATCACGTGACCACCAAAACCACGGCTACCGCCACGTCCCCGTTTGGCGGCTATATCCACGGCGGTGTTGATTACTACAACAACACGCTGGCGGGTGTGGAGCAGAACACCGCGGCTGAGGGCTCAAGCTGCCCCAGTGGCGGCACCTATCCCACATACTGGGATTGTCTCCAGACCGTTTCTGCGTGGAGCACTTACGGCGACACCGACACGACGCCGCCGACCATCAGCACCTCCAGCGCTACAGCCACTGGTGACACTACTGCTACGGTAAGCAGGACGGTTAGCACGCCGGCCACCACCAAGATCGATCTGGTTGGCTCCGACAGCTCGCAGGTGCATACAAACAACACCATCCTGCACGCCAGCGACACCGAGAACCTGACCGGCCTGCATCCTGGTGTGACCTACACCGGCACCCTGACCGTCTATGACAACCAGGCGCTCAGCGCCAGCGCGCCGATCAGCTTCACGACGACCGGCATTGCCTGCGCCAAGCCGGCGCTGACCCTGTCGACGCCGCACGCCTATTGGGCCACACTGTCCGACTACAGCAGCGACATCCTGTCGGTTGACTGGACCATCAGCAATGGCGTCAGCAGCCCGACGGCAATAGGCGTCCAGATCTTGACCAGCAGCAACACCAACGGCGTTACCGTAAACTCGGGCGTGCCGTCAGCCGCTGTCAATATCGCTGCCGGCGCCTCGGCCACGTCGACAATCAAGTACAATCTGCCTACCAACCTGGCTGGCTTCAGCTGGCACACGAGCACGACCGCCGGCGCCCAGGATGAGTGCGGCAACAAGTACACGTATCCCTAAGCACTGACCAGGGATCAGGCAAAAATGGCAATGAAAACAGGAGAACCGCAATGAAGAAAAAGATAACGCGGGAACCCTACGCCAAGCCCGAGCTGGTGAAGCACGAGAACCTGAAGGAACTTACCTTCGAGTGCTCAAACTGGTCGTGCAGCGTGACGGTTCCGCCGGCGCCGTAAGGCGTCAAGCAGAAGCACAACGCAGGGGCGCGGCATGCCGCGCCCCTGCTGTTTTTTGTCGAAAATCGCAGGTGATTTACTCGTTCGTTAAGAATCCTGTATGCTTGACTTAATGTTCCTGCTTATCATTGAGTCAGCCGCGAATTTCATCATCCACGCTATCTCCGCGCTCGGCTACTTCGGCGTGTTCCTGGCAATGGCGGTTGAATCGGCTTGCATGCCGCTGCCATCGGAGATAATCATGCCCTTCGCTGGCTACCTTGCTTACAAGGGGGAGATGGAGCTGGCCCTGGTGGCGATCGTGGGGGCCTGCGGCAACCTGGCGGGCTCCCTGCTCGCTTACTGGGTGGGAGCCCGCGGCGGCAGGCCGCTGGTGGAAAGATATGGCCGCTACGCGTTGCTCTCGCAGCACGATCTGGACGTTGCCGACCGCTGGTTTTCCCGCTACGGCCGGAGCACCGTTTTCTTCACCAGGCTGCTGCCGGTGGCGAGGACCTTCATCTCCTTTCCGGCGGGAATCAGCCGTATGCGGCTCCCCGCTTTTAGCGCCTACACCCTGCTGGGGGCGCTCCCCTGGTCGCTGCTGCTGGCTTACATTGGCTTCAAGCTCGGCGAGAACTGGGACACCCTGGGCGGATATTTCCACAAGGCGGATCTCTTCATCGCCGCCGCCGTCGCCGCCGCCGCGGCCTGGTATGTCTGGCGCCACCTCAATAACCGGATGGCGGATGATAGATAGTGAATCCGGTTTCCGGGTTGCAGCTTTTGCGGGGGCGTGATAAAAAAAACGCGTGAACAGCTCCGCCCTCCTTTTCCTGGTTGTAACCGCCGCCATCGCCTTCGACCTCATGAACGGATTCCATGACGGCTGTAACGCCGTCTCAACGGTCATCTACACGAAGGCGCTCAAGCCGCACACTGCCATCTTTATCTCGGCGGCGTTTAATTTCATCGGGCCTTTCCTCGGCATCCAGGTGGCAAAAACAATCGGCGGCGTGATTAACTTCAGCCAGGCGGACGCCAACCTGATGGCGCGCTTGGTCACCGCTGCCATGATCGGCGCCCTGTTATGGGATATTATCACCTGGCTTGGGGGGCTCCCGGTCAGCTCTTCGCACGCGCTGATAGGAGGGCTGCTTGGCTCCGGCGTCGTCGCCCTGGGCGTAAGCGGCGTCAAGTGGTTCAAGCTGACGCAGGTGGTGGCGGCTTTGATCTTCTCCCCCTTGGTTGGCATGCTGATCGGCTTTGTGCTGATGCTCGCTTCCAGGCGCTTCCTGGGGATGATAAGAATGGACCTGGAGCGGTCGGACTCGGTTTACCGGAAGATGCAGGTCTTCTCATCGAGCTTTGTCTCCTTTTCCCATGGGTCAAACGACGCCACCAAGACCATGGGCATAGTGGCGCTGTTCCTGGCGGCGCATTACGGATACAAGCAGATCCAGGTGCCGGTGTGGGTGATTATCACCTTTGCCTGCGCCATGGCGCTCGGCACCTACCTGAGCGTGCTTTCTTTCCGCCTGGTGAGAACCCTGGGAGAACGGATCACGCAGCTGCACCCGGTTCACGGTTTTTCTGCCGAGACAGGCGCCGCCGCCGTTATCTTCATTGGCTCCCGGCTCGGTTTGCCCGTTTCCACCACGCATGTGGTGACCTCGGCCGTTACCGGAACCGGCCTGGCCACAGGGCTGCGCTCTGTTGGTTGGCGCACCTTCCGTGATATAATTCTGGCATGGCTGGTCACCTTTCCGTTCTGTGCGGGAGTTGCTGCACTGGCCTATTATTTATTGTCAATGATTCCGGCCAGGTAGGATGGCTGCTTTACTGAAAAAACTGAAGATGGCGCTTACCGGCGCGTCCGTTGAGGGCACGGTCAGGGATCTGGGAGAGGCCAGCGAGCAGCGCACGCTGGACCAGATCCTGGAAATGGTCGACCTGGTGGTGACGATCACGGAGCGGCTCCTCGATGTGGTCAAGTTCTACTGCGCCGATGCCGCCCAGGCGATGAGCGAGGCGGCCGGCGAGCTGGACCAGCTGGAAAGCAGGGCCGACGCGATGAAGCGCTCGATCCTGGCAGGGCTGGCCACCGCTGGCTTCTTTCCCATCAGCAGGGCCGATCTTTTCCGGCTGGTCGTGGGCCTGGACCGGGTCGCCAATTACGCCACCGGCGCGGCCGACCGGATCGTCATGCGCCGTTTTGACCTTCCCGCCGATGTCAATCATCTTCTGGAGGAGATGGCGACTACAGACTTAAAGGCGGTGCGCAAGCTTCGCGACGCCATTTTTACCATCCGCGTCAACATCAGGGAGGCAGAGGCTCTGGCGGAAGAAGTCGACCGCATCGAAGGCGAAGTGGACGAGATCTATGTCAGGATATACGGCATTCTCTACGAGATGGATACCGACTTCAAGACGTTTCATCAACTGAAAGCGATCATTGAGCGGCTGGAAGAAATCGCCGACCGGGCGGCCGATTGCGCTGAGACCGTCAGGCTGATAGCAGTGCGGCATCTGGAGATTCAGTAACGGGGACGCTGGATACCAGATTCTGGACCCTCCAAATTCGGAATTCGACATTCGGCACTCCCAATTCGACACTGGCTCTCTTTCCCCGCTGAGGCGGCTGCGCCGAAGCGGCATTAATCCCGTCCGTTCCCTGGGCCAAAACTTCCTCATCGACACAAATATCCTGGGCGTGATCGAGCGGTTGGCGGAGCTTTCGCCTGCGGACGTGGTGCTGGAAGTAGGTCCCGGCGCCGGCGTTCTCACCGAGAGGCTGCTTAAGCGCTCGGGCCTGGTTTATTCAATCGAGGTGGATTCCAGGCTGGCGGCAATGCTGAGGGAGGAGTTTGCCGGGCGCTCCAATTTCAGGCTGATTGAAGCAGACGCCCTCAAGTTTTCCTTTGCCAGCTTGACTCCGCCTCCCTTCAAATTCGTCGCCAACCTGCCTTACAGCGTAGCCGCCCCGCTGGTGATGAAAAGCCTCGGTGAGCTTCCCGGGATGCAGTTTTGGTGCCTGATGCTGCAGAAGGAGATTGCCGATCGCCTGTTTGCCCGCCCGGCCACGGCTGCCTACAGCGGCGTATCGGTGATGGTGCAGTTGCTTGCAGAAAAAACAGCCTCCCGCAAAGTCCCGGAGACTGTTTTTTTCCCGCAGCCGCGGGTGGGGTCCAGCCTTGTCGTTTTCCGGCGCCGGTCCCGGGCAGGCTTCGCCGGCTCGAATTTTGCCCACGTGAGAGAAATAGTGTACGCATCTTTCAGCCACCGGAGAAAAACGCTTGCCAACAGCCTTGCTGCCGCAGATGCGGGCCGCCTGCCGCCGGCCCTGGCCGGCCTGGGGCCGGAAGAGATTAAGCATTTCTCGCAGAGCCTGCTTGTGCGTCTGGGGTTTGACGCGAACGTGAGGGCCGCACAGCTTGCGCCCCGCCAGCATGAACAGCTCGCGCAGCAATTTATGGAAACCATTGAAGGCCATGCCGGCCATGAAAGTTCTGATGGGAATTGACAGGGACAGGGCCGACCGCTGATGAACGGCTGGCCTGATGTTCCAGCCCGGATTCTGGCGCCGGCCAAGATAAATCTGCATCTGGCAGTTGGCCCCCGCCGCGCCGATGGCTATCACCCGGTCTGCTCCCTGATGGAGCCGGTCTCCCTCTATGACAGGCTGGTAATGAAGCCGCGCAAAGGAGGAGGAGGCTTAACGCCCAGTGGCGGCGGCATCCCTGCCGCGGAAAACACGGTGACAAAAGCGGCGCTGGCGCTGGTGCGGCTCGCAGGCCTTCGCCTGAACGTGGAAATTGAACTTCAAAAGGAGATTCCGGTGGCGGCCGGCCTGGGGGGCGGCAGCTCAGACGCCGCCGCCGCCCTCAGGCTGATTGTGTCAACTTTGGGCTTGAGCGTCAGCGACGTGGACCTGGCTGCGCTGGCGTTTTCCGTGGGCGCCGATGTGCCGTTTTTCCTGAAGGGCGGCGCCCAGCTGGCGGAGGGCGCGGGCGAGATTCTTAGCAGCGCGGGCCGGCTCCCGGACCACTGGATCGTGTTGGCCTCGCCCGGGTTTGAACTTTCCGCCGCGCGTGTTTATGAAAAGTTTGATCAAATGGGCTGCGGCGATGAAGAAGAGTTCACAGAGAGCTGCCGCCGGCTGAAAAAAAAAGTTGCTGATATGGAAAACTTTAAGCACCTCTCGGAAATTGTGAAAAATGAGCTGGAGCCGGCGGCCGTATCGATTTGCGCTGACATTGACACAATTAAACAATTGCTCAAAGATGTAGGCGCCTCCTCCGCTATGATGAGCGGCAGCGGGCCTTCAGTCTTCGGGCTATTCCCCGATGAAAAAAGCGCACGGGCCGCTGCCGGCCGGCTGCGGCCAAGCGTTCGCGACGCCTGGGTTTTAAGACCCGTGGCCTAGTTCAGTTCAAGGTTCAGTTGCCGGGTTCAAAGCCCCCAAGCTGGTTCCGTGATTTTTGCTTTGAACTTTGAACTTGGAACTTTTCTTTCAGGGCATTTCCTCGTTAATTTAGGCGTTTTCCCCGATTTTAAAATCCTCTTAGAAGGATATGCTATTTTGTGCAAGTTTTGCCGCCGGCCGATCGGGTAAAAAAGATTATTGTCCATCCTGAGTGGATAGGATAATTAGCAGGGAAAAAAAATGGAGCCCGGTCTTGATAAAAAAGGCTTTAAGTTGGGTACCCCCACCCCCTGCGGGCAGAGCCGGATAGGCGGGAACGCAAGGGAGGCTCTGGAAACTTGCGGGGGACCTGAGCGTTCTTACATTATCCGGCTTTGTCCGCGGATTTTGGCTAGTCATTTTGGCTAGCCAGGTGATACGAAAATCCTTGGCATCTTTTGACTTCGACAAAAGGGATCGACAGTCCGGTGGCCTTGGCTCTTTTTAGGGCAATTCAGGGAGCGTGAGCATCATGAACGAATTTGGCTTTTTAAAGCTTGTCAGACAGAAGGGGGAATATGGCTCAGAACGGGAGGCCAGCCGGGCGGTGGGGTCTGTGTTTTCAACAATCAAGTCGTGGCTGCCTGTGGCGGCGTCTGAAAAGCTGCGCCGCACGCTTCCTCAGGATGCTTCCCAGCTCTGGAGTTTCGCGCCCCTGGAGTTCAAGAATGCAGCGGGCAGGCTCTCCGGCGCCAGGGCCGGCGCCCTGCAATTTGTCCTCGGGGTGCACAGGCGGGCCGCTACCGTTCTTCCCACGGCGCCCAGCGGGCAGCCGTCTCGGTTCTTGCCGCCCTGACCGGATCACTGCCTGGAGAATCAGGAAAGTTTCTCAGGCGCATGTTTCCTCCTGAGATAGTCGCCGTCTGGCGCGCCCGGGAGGGGAAGGCGGCATAATTCAGATCCTGGATACTGGATTCTGGATGCTGGACAAAACTTTTTTGCTCATCCAATTCGTTCAGGAATGAGCTCAGGGCTTGTGTGGGTTTGCCTGTGATCTGCCTATGTCCGGCCGGCTCCGCAGCGTCGGACGGCGGTCAGTGACTGAAAAACTTTTCTCCCCGGCTCCGCAACTCGGCCCTTAAGGGCCTCAGACATGCTCGCCGGGAGAAATCTTGAGGCCGGCGCTGTCGTCCTCCTTGCTCCGCTCCGACCTCCCTGCGGCCAGATCTCGGCAAGCCATTTCCATTACTGATTTGGAACTTGCCTCAGACATCAGGAATCTGTTTTTCGAGGGGTTATCAAGCATCCAGCATCCGGCATCCGGTTGTGCTATACTTTTTCGGCCTTCGCTGGCTGCCATTGGGGCGTAGCCAAGTGGTAAGGCAACGGGTTTTGGTCCCGTGATCGGAGGTTCGAATCCTCCCGCCCCAGCCACGGGCCGGGCGGGCAGGCTGTTTAATAGCCAATAACAACCCCATGCTATTGAGATAGACTCTAGATGCTGTTCTCCCAGGGACGTTAACAATAATCGTGTCTGGGAGCATTTTTTCCATGGAATCTGCGGAAAACGAAGGCGTGACCGGTCGGGCGCTGGCCGTGGCCGTTCTGGCGGCGGGCCTGGGCACGCGCATGAAATCGAAGACCGCCAAAGTGCTTCACTCTGTTTGCGGCCGGCCAATGATCTCCTGGGTCAGCGCTGCAGCCGCCGCGGTCTCGCCGAAGCGGTTCCTGGTGGTGCTGGCGCCTGATGTTGCTGACGCGGTGCACCAGGTGATGCCGCAAAACGCAGAAGCGGTGATGCAGGAAGAGCAGCTGGGCACCGGTCACGCGGTAAGGGTTGCCGCGGACGCCCTGGAGGGGTTTGAGGGCGACCTGCTTGTCATGAACGGCGACGCGCCCCTGATTACTGGTGAAGCGATTGAGGACCTGTTAAGCGCCCACCGGCGGGCCATGCCGGCCTGCACCATGCTGACGGTTAAAACGGGTGATCCATCCGGATACGGACGCGTCTGCCGCGACGCCGACGAGCGGGTGGCAAGGATAGTTGAAGAGCGGGACGCAAACGAGGCGGAAAAAAACATTTGCGAGATTAACGCCGGGGTATACGTATTTGACACGGCTGCGCTCTGGCCGGCGCTTGAACAGGTTCAGGCCAGCAATTCCCAGCGGGAATTTTATCTTACCGACGTGGTGGAGATTCTTGCCGCCGCCAGGCACGTGGTCCTGGCGCATGAACTGGATGACCCGGACATGGCGCTGGGAGTTAATTCACGCCAGGAGCTGGCCGCCGCTGAGCGGGTGATGCAGCGCCGCATTCTCAACCGTCATATGGCCATGGGCGTGACTATAAGGGATCCCGCATGCACCTATGTTGAGGCTGATGTTAAAATTGGCCGCGATACGGTGCTGGAGCCAATGACCATGCTTGCTGGAAACACCCAGATTGGAGAGGACTGTGTTATTGGGCCTGCGGCCAGGGTCGCAGACTCTGTCATCGATGACGGGGTGACGCTGGTTGCCTCTCACGTGACCGGGGCCGTAATTGGCGGCGGCTGCAGCGTAGGCCCGTTTGCCTACATAAGGCCGGGGACAAGATTGATGCCGTCGGTCAAGGCCGGGACTTTCGTTGAGATCAAGAACAGCGTCGTGGGAGAAGCGGCCAAGGTCCCCCACTTGAGCTACGTGGGCGATGCCGATATTGGCGGCCGCACCAATGTTGGAGCCGGCAACATTACTGCCAATTATGACGGTAAAAACAAATTTAGAACAGTGATAGGAGCAGATGTGCATACGGGCGCCGACACTGTTTTTGTCGCTCCGGTGACGCTGGGAGACGGAGCCATGACCGGCGCCGGCTCCGTTATCACGGACGATATCCCGGCAGATGCGCTGGGGATCGCCCGCGCCAAGCAGAAAAACATAGAAGGCTACGCCCGCAAAAAATTTTCCAGTAACAAAGAGGATTAAATGTCAAACAATAGCATCACGAATCCAATTTCCAATATCCGGGTTTTGGTCTGTCCAGCATCCGGAATCCGGAATCCAGTATCCGTTTTGCCATGACCCCCAGCAGCATTCTCGCCCAGAAGAACAAGCGGCTGATGCTTTTCTGCGGCCGCAGCGTGCCCGGCCTGGGAGAAAAGATCGCGGAAAATCTTAATATCAAGTTGGGCGATATCGAGACAAAAACGTTCAGCAACGGCGAGATTTATGTGCGTTATAAGGAAAATATTCGCGGCAGTGACGTTTTTCTGATCCAGTCAACCAGCAGCCCGGTCAACGATAACCTGATGGAACTGCTGATCATGGTGCAGGCGGCGAGGCTGGCCTCGGCCAGGAGGATAACCGCCGTCATGCCGTGGATGGGCTACTGCCGCCAGGACAAGAAATCTGCCGGCCGTGAGCCGATCAGCGCCAAGCTGGTGGCGGATCTGCTGCAGGTTGCCGGCGCGGACCGGGTTTTGACTATGGACTTGCATCAAGGCCAGGTTCAGGGGTTTTTTGACATTCCCGTGGATCATATGACTGCCCTGTCCATTTTGGCGGGCCATTTCAGGCTCAAGCAGATTCCGCAGGAGCAGTTGGTGGTGGTGTCGCCTGATGTTGGCGGCGTCAAGCGGGCAAAGAAGTTCGCGGAAAAGCTCGGAGACGGCGTCGACCTAGCTATTCTTACCAAGACACGGCCCAGCCACAACGTAGCCGAGATCATGGAGGTTATCGGTGACGTCAAGGACAAGGTGGCGGTCATGGTTGATGACATGATCGATACCGCGGGGACGATCGCCGCCGGCGCCGGGGTGCTGAAAGACATGGGCGCCCGCCAGGTTTACGCCACCTGCACGCATGCCGTTCTTTCCGGTGCTGCCTACGAGATGCTTGATAAAGCGCCGGTTACGGAAGTGGTGGTCACGGATACGCTCCCCTTGAATCCAGGCAAGGAGAGCGCCAAAATTAAGGTTCTGTCAACAGCGTCCACCCTGGCGGACACGATTCAGAGCGTTTTCCTGGATGAATCGGTCAGCCGGCTGTTCGAGGGGGATGACCAACTTTTTTAGTGGATTCGGGAGTGATGCTTTATCAAGAAAGTTGAGCTAAAAGTCAGGGAGCGCCATGATTTCGGCAGCGCCGAGTCGCGCCGCCTGCGCAAGAGCGGCTGGATCCCGGGCGTGCTTTACGGAGGCGGCAACAGCAGCGTTCCTCTGGCGGTCGAGGCCAAGTCGTTGAAAAAGGCTCTCGGGCACGGCGGCGGCGGCGCCATCATTTCACTCGCGTTCGAGGACAAGAAGAAAGAGCATCCGGTCATTCTCAAGGAGTATCAGGGCGATCCGGCTGGCAGGGGCCTGCTTCATATCGACTTTATGGAAGTGCGCATGGATCAACCAGTAGAGGCAACTGTGCGCCTGGAGCTGGTTGGCAACGCCGCCGGCGTCCGCGAGGGCGGCGTCCTCGATCACTCCCTGAGGGAGCTTCATATTCGCTGCCTGCCCGGCGATATTCCCGAGAACATCCAGTTCGAAGTTGAAGAGATGCAGATTGGCGACTCGATCAAGGTTGCAGATATCCCGGCTCCACCCAGGGTTGAAATTCTGAACGATCCTGATTCCCAGGTTGCCAGCG
>JACWAD010000034.1 GCA_014874175.1 Thermoleophilia bacterium | reverse complement strand
TTTCTGCTGGCAGGGCTGGCACGGGAGACGGTCAGGCAGCGGCTGGAGGCAGCTAGAGACTTTGCCGCCGCCCGCCTAGGGAGCAAAGGCCAGGCTGGATGAAGATCTACAACACTCTCGCGCGCCGGAAAGAGGAGTTCGCCACCCGCGACCCCGGCACGGCCGGCATTTATGTTTGTGGGCCAACCGTGTACGGGCTCATCCATGTAGGCAACGCCCGTCCCTACGTTTTCTTTGCCGTGCTGGCGCGCTATCTGCGCAGCATCGGCTACGATGTCAAACTGGTTGAGAATATTACTGACATCGATGACAAGATCATTGAGCGCGCCAACCATGAGGGGATGGCGCCAGGCCGGCTGGCCGCGGCTTTTTCCCGCGCCTACGTTGATGACACGCTCAAATTTGGCCTGGAACGCCCTGACGTTGAGCCCAAAGCGACAGAGCACATCCAGGAGATTATTGATCATTGCCGGCGGCTGGTTGACACGGGCATGGCCTATGAAAGCGGCGGCAGCGTTTACTTCCGCGTGGACAGGTTTGCCGGATACGGCAAGCTGTCCGGGCAGAAGACCGGGCAGATGAAGCACTGCGAGCTCGTCCGCGAGGGAGAGGCCAAGGAGAGCCCGCTTGACTTTGCCGTCTGGAAGGCCTCTAAGCCGGGAGAGCCCAGTTGGGAAAGCCCCTGGGGCCCCGGACGCCCAGGCTGGCACATAGAGTGCACTGCTATGTCGTTAAAATACCTGGGCCAGAGCTTTGACATTCATGGCGGCGGCCGCGACCTCATCTTCCCCCACCATGAAAATGAAATCGCGCAGGCAGAGGCGGTTTCCGGCGGTGGTTTTGCCCGCGGCTGGATGCACGTCGGCATGATTACTACCAAGGAAGAGAAAATGAGCAAGTCGGTGGGGAACATCTTCCTGCTGCGCGAGTTTCTGAAGCAGTATGATCCGCGGGTGCTGATCCTTTTCTTCATGGGTGCGCATTACCGCAGCCCGCTGGAATTCTCTGAGGTTAACTTGGAGGAGGCCGCCGGCCGGCTGGAGCGGTTCAAGAATTGTTTCTGGAAGGTGGACAGCGTTATTGGCGAGACCGCCGCCGCGGCGGCGCCGCCGGAGGGCCGGCTGCTTGAGGACTCCATTGGCCTGACCGCGCAGCAGTTCGAAGCCGAAATGCAGGATGACGTTAACACTGCCGGAGCGCTGGCGGCGCTTTTTGGGCTGGTCAGGTCCATAAATGAGTACGCGGAGCTGGCATCCGCCGCCGGTTCGGCGGACGCAGGGCTGCTGGGCCGGGCCAGTGATTTGCTCAGGAGGCTGCTCGGCATCCTCGGCGTGGAGATAACGGAAGCCGACTATGCAGGCAAGGCGGCTCCGCAGGAACTGCTTGATCTGGTCGCGCTGCGGGAGCAGGCCCGGCGCGAAAAGGATTTCGCCGCGGCCGACGCCGCCCGCGACAGGATCGCCGCCGCCGGGTATGAAATACGCGACACGCCCACAGGGCCGAAACTCGTCAAGAAATAGTTCCGGCTGCAAACTCAAATATCACATTTTGTCAACCACATCGCATCCAATGCCTGCAACGTTAACGGTAATGAAAAACTGGAAACTTTGAACTGCAAACTTTGAACGTTTATTACATCATCGATGGCTATAATCTCTTGCATGCGATGGAGCCCGGGGAGGTCACGGCCGCCAACCTTGAACAGAAGCGCCATTCCCTCATCGAGGAGGTTGTGAACTTCAGTGCCGCCAGCGGAGCCGAGGCAGTGATCGTTTTCGATTCGTCTTCATCCGGAAGGGAAACGGCGAACCCGGTTCCGGGAGCGCCGGTGGGCGTTCGCTTCGCTACCCGCAAGGAAAGCGCTGACGTCGTCATCGGAAAACTGGTCCGCCAGGCATTGGAAAAGGCAGGGAAAAATCGCGGCCAGAAATATGGGCGCATCGTTGTCGTCAGCGCCGACTGGGAAGTGCAGAGGGGGTCGATGCGCGGCCGCGCTTCCCGCATGCCGCCCCGGCATTTCATCGCAGAGCTAAAAAAAATCAAAAAAAGGGTTGCAATATCATCAGAAATGGATAAAATGCACTGGAAGATTGAACATAAAGTTGACGTAGAGACTTTAAAGAAGCTTGAAAGGATGCGAAGAGGGCAAGGGTAACCCGGTAGACCGTGGCAAGCGGCCAGGAAGGAGGAGCTTTGAAACCTTCGACAGGGCAGGACGAGGATTTGAAGCTGATCGAGCAGGCCCGCGCCGGCAGGCTGGCGGCTTTCGAGGCCATTGTCATCAAGTATCACGGTTTCGTAAAACTTAAGGCTAACTCCTATTTCATGTCCGGCGGCGATATCGACGACCTTGTGCAGGAGGGCCTGATCGGGCTCCACAAGGCAATCCGCGATTACCGCGACGACCGCGAGGCGTCTTTTCGCAGCTTTGCCGAGCTGTGCATCACCAGACAGATCATTACCGCAATCAAGACAGCCTCGCGCCAGAAACATTCGCCCCTAAACAGCTATCTGTCGCTAAGCCATTCGCCTGCTTCTCATGAAGACGGCGAGTGCTCGCTGGGAGATATTCTGCCGGGCTCGCCTGTTCAGGACCCGCTTAACCAGGTGATCAGCACCGAAGAGGTCGAGAGCCTTAAGGGCTGCCTGGGCCGGCTGCTTAGCGCGCTGGAGACCAGCGTTCTAAGGCTGCACCTGGAAGGCCGCTCCTACGCCCAGATTGCGGAAAAACTCGGCTGCGACACCAAGAGTGTCGACAACGCCCTGCAACGGATTAAACGCAAGGTGTACCTCCATCTCCAGAGCCGGCAGGTGGTTCTGTAAACGTTAAACGTTTCGCCATTAACGTTTAACGGTAAACCAGTTTCATCGCAGCTGTCTTCACTTATATATAATCAGTTGGGATTCCTGGTTTTTTATCCAGCATCCAGCATCCGCCCGCCGGTGTAGCTCAGTTGGCTAGAGCAGCTGATTTGTAATCAGCAGGTCACGGGTTCGAATCCTGTCACCGGCTCCAGCGCTTTCCCGCCCCGGCGCTGCGCCTCTCAAATGTTAGCGGCCAGCTTTTTCCAGTTGAAGGTCTGCAGGTTTAAAATCTGGGCGCGAATGAGCCTCACGGCCTCAGCGGCGCCGCTTTCGTTCAGGCGGTAGAGTGGGATAACAGCGGCAAAAGCCCGGTCTATATGTCCGGCGGAAAACGTAAGGACATCGTCTCTTCTCGTATAATACGGATCTTCTCCCGGCAGGCAGCGGGCGCCAAAGACATTAAACTGTCTGCATCCCAGCGGGCGCAGTGGATGAATGGAGCACGATCCGCCGCCGAGAAAGGGGCACGGCGGCTCTGCTTTATGACCCCCAAGCCTTTCCTTCAGCCCCGGCTTTTCAGAAGCGGGCATTTTTTCCTTCACATACCAGTAGATTCCGACGAGCTCGTGCGGAAACAGGGGCAGGTCTTTATGATGCTCGCAGCAGCTGACGCACCCCTGGCCGCAGGCAAGCCGTTTATTTGAGCTGTTTATCTCATTTGTGATAGCGGTATCAATGACATCGTCAGCGATTGCGTAGGCGTCCAGAAGCAGCGGCAGCCACGGCAGCCGTTTTTCATCATCGGGAAAATGAAGCCGCCTGGAAAATCCAGCGGCATTGTTTTGGTGCCTCTTCATTCAGCCGTTTTCGACAAATGCCTTCTCGAGACCAGGCGCGGTATTGTGCTTTTGGGGACGGCTTTATAAACGTGGAACCAGGGCGCTTCCCTCTAACCCAACCCCTTATCGAAGTCCATCTGCAGCAGGCCCTTTTTGATGGCGTACTGGACCAGCTCGGCGCGCTTGTGGAGGTTGAGCTTCTCCATGATGTTTGATTTGTGGGTTTCCACCGTCTTGACGCTGATAAAGAGCGAGTCGGCTATCTCCCGGTTCGTGTATCCTTCCGCCACCAGCGCCAGGATCTCCCGCTCCCGGTCGGTAAGCGCGTCATAGCTTGTGGTTGGCGCCTGGCCATTTCTTAGTTTTTCCAGATAGTCCTCCACCACCAGCTTGGCGGCCGAGGGGTAAAGGAAGCAGTCGCCGTTATGAACCACGTGTATTGCATTAACTAAATCGCTGTCAGCCGCCTTCTTGAGCACATAGCCGGACGCCCCGGTCTGCAGGACCTGGAACAGGTATTCCTCGTTGTCATGCATGGTCAGCACCAGGATTTTAACGTTGCGGTTCCTTTTCTTGATTTGCCTGGTGGCCTCCATGCCGTTCATCACTGGCATGCCTATATCCATCAGCACCACGTCCGGCCTCAGTTCGTGTACCTTCTGCACGCCTTCACGGCCGTTTTCCGCCTCGCCGACAACTTCGATATCTGCCTGCTCTGAAAGGAGGCGATTGAGCCCTGCTCGCAAAATGGCATGATCATCAACCAGCAGAACCTTGATTCTTTTCACCAGATGGCCTCCCCGCTGCTTAACGGAACTTTCAGGAAGATACTGGTGCCCTTGCCCGGCTCGGACTCAAATTCGAGACTGCCCCCCACCAGCTCAATTCTTTCCCGCATGCCATGCAGCCCCAGTCCGTGCCCCTGCGCGGACGCCAGCACCTCTCCCGGATAAAAACCTTTGCCATCATCCTCAATCAGGCACTGGACATATTCGTCGGCGCGGCGCATTCTCACGCGGCACACGCCGGCCCCCGAGTGGCGGACGACGTTGGTCAGGGCTTCCTGGACAACGCGGTATAAAACCGTTTCCAGCTCCGGCGGCAGGCGCTCCGCCAGCGCTATCAGCTGCATGTTTATCTGGATGCCGCTGTTTCCTGACAGCTCCTTGCCGTAGGAGCGCAGGGCGGCCGCCAGCCCCAGGTCATCGAGAATGCTGGGCCGCAGGCGAATGGCCATGTTATGGACCTCGTTCAATGTTTGATGCGCCAGCTCATTTATATTCTTCAGCCGCTCGTGCAGATCCGCCATCTTGTTCGGGGTTGTCTCCTCCGCCATCTTAATGCCAATGATCAGGCTGGTGAGCGCCTGGCTGGTCTCGTCATGGAGCTCACGCGCGATCCGCCGCCGTTCTTCTTCCTGCGCCTTGATCACGGAAGCGGCGGCGCGCTTGCGCGTGCTTTCCATGGTGTCGAGCATCTGGTTGAGGCTGCGGGAGAGATTTTCGATCTGGGGATCTTCCGGCGTCTCCGGCACGCGGATGCCGCGGTGGCCGGCCCGGATGGCGCCGATTGCTTCGCTGACGTCATCCAGGGGATGAAAAGCCAGACGCACGAGCAGGTAATTTATTAACACGGATATGGCGATGCCACCAAAGACAAATATGATCACCCGCTCCCAGTTGCTGCTCTGGTAGAACTTCAGGTGAAGGTAGAAAATGCCAACAGCGATTAGGACGATGAGCGCCGTGTTGGCAATGATGATCTTTTGAAACAGGGAGCGCCGCTTGACGCGTGCAACAACGGGGTTGACATAATCACAGATGCAGCTATCCCAGGCGCCTGGCCTGGCTGAAGAGGACCGCGCTTGCTCCGGCGGTTTTGCTACGTCAGCGTTTCCGTTCTCAGGCGGCGAAGTCCTGATGTCAGGATTTTTTTTACCAAATGGCGGGGGAGCAAACGCTTCTCTGCTGCTGCCTGATTCCATTTAGTTCCTTCGCTGAAGCATATTAAAAACAGGGAGGACCGGCTTGATCAAAAGAGCCTTTGATTGTCCCCCTTCACCGTTCCGGCAATTATGTACATGGTAGCAGACGCCGCCGCTTTAGGCTATCTGCCTGGAGGTTGGAGGTTTGGGAGGTTGGAGGCTTCAGCTCTACGTTGTGGAACCCGGTTGGGGCTGCCTGCCGCCGGCAACGGTCGAACCGGGAAGCGGCCGCCGGCGGACGCTTCTGGCCGGTTTCTTCTTCGACCCCTTGGCTTCGACATACGTGCCGGCCACAAGGTCGGCAAAAGTGGTCCCCTCAAGCTGTGAAACCATTGAGCTTTGCACGTCCTCGCAGACGGCAAGAAACGAGCACTTGCTCCCGAATGAGCAGTGCTCGGGCTCCCTCAGACACTGAACCAGAGTGATAGGGCCCTCAATTGCCTCAATTACTTCATGAAGGGTAATTTCCTCGGACGGCCGGGAAAGCATCACGCCTCCCTGGTTGCCGCGCAAGGTGCGGATTATTCCCGAGCGAGCCAGGGTGCGGATGATGGAGGGCAGGTATTTGCGGGGAATATCCTCCTGGGCGGCGATTTCTTTTGTCTGCACGACTGTGCCAAAGGCAAGGCCCGCCAGATAAAGCACCGCCCTGACCCCATAATCGCATTGTCTGGTTAGATGCACTACCGCCCGCTCATTATGATTCCCTCAAAATCCAAATGCGCTTGCAACCAGGCCCCGCCGCAAAAGCACTTGCCAAATTTCCCTTGAAGCAATTGGCCATAAATCAAAATGCTTGATGAATAGTCCGGCAAGGTCAGGCCCTGTATTTTTTTGAGTCTATGCGAACCGGCCATATTTGTCAATCAATTTTTTCCACATCCTCAAGCGAAAGCGACAAGGTCGTTTTTCCAAACAGTAATCCTGCACGAATACCGTCCGAACGATGAATACCTCACTTCATTAATCATGTTTAATACTTAAGGTACGGGGTCCGTTGCTGCCTTGCGGGGCATTTATTCGCGACCGGAGGCGCTTGCAGTTCTCTCCTTGAAAATCTTCCAGGCTCGGCATATACTGCTTCACTACATAGCTTCAGCCTGTGGGTCGCCAGACGGCGCTCGAGGGAAGCCGGTGCGAAGCCGGCGCGGTCCCGCCACTGTAACTGGAAGCTTCCGGGCAGCTGCTTCAAGGGGTTTTTTATTTGCAGGCTCCGGGAGGCACGCCACTGGGCTTGAGAGGCATCTCCAAAGGTAATTTCACAATCTTTTTGAGTTGCTTCCCGCCCGGGAAGGCGCGCGGAAGCGTTAGTCCAGCAGCCAGGAGACCTGCTCACAGGCTCTAGCCAGGCAGCTCTTCGCGGAAGGAGTGGCCAGGTTGTCTTGCCTGCGTCCCCCTTCCTGGCGAAGGGGGCTTTTTGTTGGGTGAAAACTTCTGGCGGGAAAGGGTAGCGGGAGCATAATGATGGTGTTTGTTACCGGAGGGGCGCGCAGCGGCAAGAGCAGGTTTGCCGAGCGGCTCGCGCTTGAACGCGGCGGAGACGTCGCCTATATCGCCACGGCCCGTCCCGGCGACGCCGAGATGAGAGCCAGAATCGCGCGGCACCGGCAGCGGCGCCCGTCTGCCTGGAGGACAATCGAGGCAGGCACAGGCCTTGCCCGTGCAATCGGCCGGGCTGTGGCGGAATCCGACACGGTCCTGGTGGACTGCATGACAGTCCACATTGCCAACCTGCTCCTGTTCGCAGGCAGAGGCGAAGCCGACCCGGCCCGGAGCGCGGCAGCCGTTGACAAATCCATTGAACATATTATCGACATTTGTTTGAAAGAGGAATACGCTGACCTGATTCTTGTTAGCAACGAGGTCGGCATGGGCATTGTTCCCGAAAAAGCCCTTGGCCGGCTGTTCCGGGACCTAGCCGGCCGCGCCAACCAGCGGCTGGCGGCGGTTGCCGATGAAGTATATCTGTGCGTGTCAGGAATTCCTGTGCTGATTAAAAAGGGAGCCGGCGAAACTGCCGCCGCCGGCCCGCGCCCAGCGGCATCAGGGCCTTGGGACATTAAAGGTTCGCAGGCCGCGGCCGGTTTTTTCTCCAGTCCTGGAGGACGGGACGCGGGGTTGCCTTGAAGTTTGCCAGGACAATCATGCTCCAGGGGACGGCCTCGCATGCGGGCAAGAGCCTGATCGTCGCCGGGCTTGCCCGCATCATGGCGCAGGACGGTTTCTCCGTAGCGCCTTTCAAGGCCCAGAACATGTCCCTGAATTCATTTGTCAGCGCCGACGGCGGCGAGATGGGGCGGGCCCAGGTTGTCCAGGCTGAGGCGGCTGGAGTGGAACCGCTGGTGGACATGAATCCGGTGCTGCTTAAGCCGACCAGCGACACCGGCGCCCAGGTCGTTGTCAAGGGGCGGCCGGTGGGAACGATGACCGCTCGGGATTATCATCAGTACAAGCTGAGCCTGCTGGACGCGGTTTCCGAATCGCTGGAGCGCCTCCGGCGCAGCTTCCAGGTAGTTATCATCGAAGGAGCCGGCAGCCCGGCGGAAATAAACTTTCGCGGCCATGATATCGCCAATATGACGGTAGCCGAAATTGCCGACGCGCCCGTCTGCCTGGTGGGCGATATCGAGCGGGGCGGCGTATTTGCGTCGCTGGTGGGGACAATGGAGCTGCTTGAGACGGAAGAGCAGGAGCGGGTCGCCGGTCTCATCATCAACAAGTTCCGCGGCGACCGCGCCATCCTGGAGCCGGGGATTGATTTTCTGGAGGGACGCTGCCTGAAGCCGGTTCTGGGCGTGGTCCCTTTCATTGAGAATCCCGGCATCGAGGAGGAGGATTCGGTAGGAATTCCGGCTGCCGGCGGGATGCGGGCCACTGGCGGCCCCCCCCGGCACTGGGAGCGGGCGCTCTGGCCTTCTGACACACGTGATGATCGGGGTTTGCCCAAGCGAAATGACGTCCGGTTGAGAGTTATTCGGCTGCCACGCATGTCGAACTTCACCGACTTCGATGCTCTTTCCGGTTGCCCAGGGATTGAGTGCTGCTACGTGGAACAGCCGGCCGGACTGGCGGACGCCGACCTGATAATTATTCCGGGCACGAAGAGCACCCTGGCAGATCTGGGCTTCCTCTGGTCAAGCGGCCTGGCGGCCCGCATAATCCGCCTCGCCGAGTCAGGCGCAGCGGTGATTGGCATCTGCGGCGGTTTTCAGATGCTGGGCAGGCGCATCATTGATCCGCACGGCCTGGAGGGCGGCGCAGGAACGGCAAAGGCTCTCGGTCTACTTGACGTTGAGACTGTCTTCGAGCCGGGCAAGAGCACCAGGAGAACCAGGGCGACTGTATCAGGCGACAACGCGCTTTTGCCTCGCGGCACAATCGTAAGCGGTTACGAGATCCACATGGGCCGGACAAAACTTGGGCCGGGCGCCTCGCCGCTGCTGGCGACTGAGGCCGGAAGCGACGGCGCCGTTGATCTAAGCGGACTTGTCCTCGGCACCTACCTGCACGGATTTTTTGACAGCGACGAAGTGCTCAGCGGTCTGCTAAAGCATTTCGGCTGCCCGGCGGAACTGCCGCTTCTGGACCGGGATGCGCTTAAAGAGCACAACTACGACAGATTGGCGCGGGAGCTGCGCCTGTCGCTGGACATGGAAAGGATATACAGCATTGCCGGCATTTCCTGAGGGCAGGAGCGCATGCGGGATCAGGCCAGGGGCTGGAGCCGGCGCCAGGCTTGGGGGTAAGTTAGGGGTAAAGCTATGCCTGGCGTTTGCACTCGACTCGCTACTCGGAGATCCGCCGGCGCCCTGGCACCCGGTCATATGGATGGGAAAGGTCATCGAGCTGGCGGACTGGGGCATGCCTGGCAGGGAAACAGGGCCCGTTGGGGAGAGGATGGCGGGGATCGCCGTCGCCGCCGTGCTGCCCGCAGGCGCTTACGTGGTTACCGGCGGTTTCCTCAGGAGCCTTCCGCGGCCGCTTCGGGGAGCGGCGGAGGTGGCGCTTTTGTCGCTCTCGCTGGCAGGCCGCTCACTGTACCAGAAAGCGGGGGACGCTCAGAGGGGACTGGCCAAGAATCTGGAGGAAGGACGGCGCCAGGTCTCACACCTGGTCGGCAGGGATACAGCCGGACTTGATGAGGAGGGCGTGACAAGAGCCGCTATCGAGAGCGTGGCGGAGAATTGCAATGACGGCGTGGTGGCGCCCATTTTCTACGGGCTTGTAGGCGGCGCTCCCATGGCCATTGCATACAGGATGATTAATACCCTTGACTCAATGATCGGCTACCGTAACATGCGTTACGGCAGCTTCGGCTGGGCCTCGGCGCGCCTGGACGACGCCGCCGGCTTTGTTCCGGCGAGAATTACCGCTCTGGCTGCGGCGCTGGCGAGCCCGGCGGTGGGCGGCAGTATCAGCGGCTCTTTCCGGGTTTCTCATCAGGATGGGCCCAAGCATGACAGCCCAAATGCCGGCATATGTGAAGGCGCTTTTGCCGGCGCGCTGGGAGTGCGCCTGGGCGGCACCAATTATTACGATGGCGTGCCTGTGGAGATGCCGGCGATGGGCACAGGCCTGCAAAATCCTGAGTGGAATGACATTAGCCGGGCCGCCAACCTTATGTATGCAACAGGCGCGCTCGCGCTTGCTGCGGGAGTCATCGCGCGGAGGCTGTGGCCCGGCTGGAGACGCCAGGCAAACGGCCGCCTGCCGGGGGGCGGGAATCGGTGATGGCTGAAAAGGGAGCCAACCACGACTCACTGGCGCGCGTACTGTGGGAGCAGACGCGGCAGCAGGGTTATGTTCACCTTTACACCGGCGATGGCAAAGGAAAAACGACAGCTGCGTTGGGCCTGGCGCTGAGGGCTCTGGGCCGCGGCCGGCGCGTGGCAATCATCCAGTTTTTAAAGCGGACGAGCATCAAGACAGGCGAGCTGGTTTTTGCTGAAAGAATGGGAACGCCGTCCTTTACCGTCAGCCAGTATGGCGCCTCGCGCTTTGCCACTCGCGAGGAGCGGGAAAAGGTGGAGGCCAGCGGCCAGACCGTGGAGAGGGGCTGGCGCCGCGCCCGGGAAATGGCTGCCAGCGGCGGATACGATCTGCTTGTGCTGGACGAAGTCACGCATATTGTCAAAAATGGCCAGCTTCCTCTGGAAGATCTGCTTAAGCTGGTTAGAAACAGGTCGGCCTCGCTGGAGCTGGTGCTGACCGGACGCCACGCGCCACCCGAGCTGATCGATGCCTGTGATTATGTTACTGAAATGAAAGAGATCAAACATCCTTTCCACCTGGGCGTCAGGGCGCGTGAGGGAACGGAATACTAAACCCGGATGTCGCCGGATTCTGGATCCTGGATAGACGGAAAAACGAAACTTGGAACTTTGAACTTTGAGCTTGAAGCCTATAGCGGACATTGAGACAGGCTTGCGGGATGCGCCGGCGCATGGCGGGCGCCGGCGGGAGGCGGCGCAGCGGTTCGGCATTCCCAAGGAGGAGCTGCTGGATTTCAGCGCCAGCATCAACCTGCTGGGTCCGCCGCCAGCGTCGGTAGACGCCGTCCGCAAGGCGGTTGCCGAGATAGGCCATTACCCGGAGGAGTCCTCACGCGAGCTGTCCGGGCAGGTGGCGGAATATCTGGGCGTGCAGCCCGGCGAGGTCGTGCTTGGAAACGGCAGCAGCGAGATTATCTACTGGCTGGCGGCGGTGCTGGCGCCCTGCCGGGTGCTTGTGATCGACCCGACTTTCTGCGAGTACAGGCGCGCCTGCCGGGCGGCGGGAGCCGAGGTGCGCAGCCAGCTTCTTCATGAGGAATCAGGTTTTGCCCTGGACGCCAGCCGCATCCGGCCTGATGGTTTTGACCTCGTTTTTGTCTGCAACCCCAACAATCCCACCGGCGGCCGGGCGGCCTTTGAGGAAATTGAGTACCTGTGGCACAGCTGCCGCCGCGCCGGCGCGGCGCTGGCCGTTGACGAGGCTTTCATTGAATTTGGCGGCTGCCGGGAATCAATATTGACGGGCGGCCTGGGCAGTGGCCTTTATGTCATCCGCTCTTTCACCAAATCCTTTGCCCTCGCCGGCCTGCGGGCCGGCTGCCTGGCGGCGGAAGCAGAGTTTGCTCAGGCGATGAGGCGGCGGCTGCCGCCCTGGAATATCAATGCGATGGCGCGCGCAGCGCTGGCGGCGGCCCTGGCGGACCGGTCATACCGGCAGAGCACGCCCGAGGCAACGGCCCGGGCGCGGGAGCAGCTTTTTGCCGAACTTGACGACATCGCCGGCATCGAGCCGTTGCCCTCGGCGGCGAACTTCATCCTCGTGCGCCTGGAGAAAGGCGGGTCGGCGGCCATCGTTGAAGGGTTGGGAAGGCATGGCATACTGGTGCGCGACTGCCGGTCGTTTCCGGGGCTGGGGGACAGATATATTCGCGTTGCCGTCCGGTCCGGGCGGGAGAATTACCAGCTTGTGGCTGCGCTCAGGAAAATCCTTCATTAATGGGCTGTCTTTAATGTCACCGATTAATCAGACAGGTGCCAAAGGCAACAATTCATGGAGCGGCGGCGGAAGGCCGCTGGTTATTGCGGGCGCCGCCAGCGGCGTGGGCAAGACGATCGTGGCCGCCGGCTTCATGGGCGCCTGCCGCCGCCAGGGCCTTAAAGTGGCGCCGTTTAAGATAGGGCCGGACTATATCGATCCAGGCTTTCATTTTTACGCCGCCGGCGCGCCGTCCAGGAATCTCGATACCTGGCTAACCTCGCGCCAGGAGGTAAAAAACATTTACCGGCGTGGCGCCGCCGGAGCTGAAATTAGCGTCGTTGAGGGAGTAATGGGGCTGTTTGACGGGCGTTCGGGCGCCGGCAGCGAGGGCAGCACCGCAGAGGTCTCCTGCCTGATCGGAGCCGCCGTCGTGCTTGTTGTGGACTGCGCCCGCCAGGCCCGCAGCCTGGCGCCGCTCCTGGCAGGATTTGCCGCTTTCGATGACAGTGTTCCTCTCGCCGGCTGCATTCTCAACAACGTAGGCAGCCTGGCGCATGCCCGCGAGCTTGAGTCTGCCGCCGCTGAGGCGGGCGTGACGGTTCTGGGGGCTTTGCCGCGGCGCCCGGAGACAGGATTGCCGTCACGCCACCTGGGGCTGGTGCCGGCAGGAGAGCGGGATCATTTTCATGAGAAACTGGAGCTTGTCATCGATAACGTTCAGGAAAATATAGATATGGACGGTTTGTTATCTCTTGCCGTCATGGCGCCGGAGCGCCCGCCCGGTTTTGAAAGCGAGTCCAAGTTTGCCAGAGAACGGCCCGGCGGAGGCGGCCGCATCCGGCTGGCCGTCGCGAACGACGAAGCCTTTTCCTTTTACTATGTTGACAGCCTCGAGGCGCTGGCCGCTGCGGGGGCGGAAATAGTCCGGTTTAGCCCGCTTAATGACCGTGAGCTGCCTGTTTGCGACGGCCTGTACCTCGGCGGCGGCTTTCCGGAGATGTTCGCGGCCCGCCTGGAAGCAAACAAGAGCATGAGAGAATCGGTCGCCGCCACCGTTGCCGCCGGGCTGCCCACTTATGCCGAATGTGGCGGGCTTGTGTACCTGTGCCGGCACCTGGAAGTGGCGGGCAAGACGCACCGGATGGCGGCGGCGCTGCCGCTCGAGGCGCGCATGACCGGCCGCCGGCAGGCGCTGGGCTATGTGGAGGCGACCGCCAGGCGCGGCAACATCCTCATGCCGGCCGGCGCCACCGTGCGCGGGCATGAATTCCACTGGTCCGCCATTGACTGGGATTTTTCTAATGCTGCTTATGATTGCACCTCGGGCAGCCGGGATGAGTCCCGGCTCGACGGATTTAGCACGGGCAGCATTCTTGCCAGCTACGTGCACCTTCACTTTGGCGGCAACCGCGCCGCCGCGGAAGCATTTGTGGATGCCGCAGGGCTGGCCGGGGAGGTGAAGGCCGGTGCCGGGAGCTGATCCTGAGGGCGGCAAAGGCCGTGCGGCCATCGTCGTGCTGGGTCATGGCAGCAGGGCGCCGGAGGCTGCCGGGCTGCTGGAATGGGTGGCGGCGACGCTGGGCCGGCGGACGGGATGCACGGCGCTGGCGGCGTCGCTGCAGTTTAACCGGCCGTCGCTGGCGGACTGCTGCCGGAAGCTGGCGGCTGCAGGCTCCCGCCGCATCCTCATTGCTCCATATTTTCTTTACGAGGGCAACCACATGCAGCGTGACATACCTGCCGAGCTGGCTTCCCTGCGGGAGGAATTTCCTGAAACTGGGTTTGTTCTTGCGGCTCCCCTGGGAGCTGACGAGCGCCTGGTCGAGGTCATGGAAACCCGGTTACTGGATGTTGGGCATCAGGCATTGGAAAAAGCTAAAACCGAAACCTCATATACAGATGGCGGATGGCGGATAGCGGATGAACGCGAAAGCCCGTTACCTGATGGCGAATCTCGAAATTCGAATGAAGCTGGAAACCGGGAACCGGAAACAGGAGACGGGAAACCTGCCCCCGGCATTGAGAAGCAGAGTTTTGACATTATTGATGGACTTCTCGGCATAGATGATGACGGCGACCCCGAGTATCAGGTTGTCCGCAGGGTGATTCATGCCAGCGGCGATCCGTCCCTGGCCGGGGCGCTGGCGTTTTCACCCGGGGCGGCGGCTGCTGCTGCGGAGGCGCTGGCAAATGGAGCCCACATCTTTTGTGATGTCAACATGGCGGCGGCGGGGATCGCGCCCGCTGCAGGGCGCGCCGGGCTGAGCGTCGCCTGCGCAGTGGCCGAGCCGGAGGCGGCCAGCCTTGCCACCTGGGAGGGAATCAGCCGCAGCGCTGCCGGGCTGAGGCTGCTGGCGCGCCGCTTTGGCCTGGGCGGTTCTGTAGTTGCTGTCGGCAACGCTCCCACAGCGCTGTTTGAAGCCCTGCGGCTAATCCGGCGCGAGGGCGACCGGCCGGCGCTGGTGGTTGGCGTGCCGGTAGGTTTTGTTGGAGCCGCGGAGAGCAAGCAGGCCTTGATCGAGTCGGGCATGCCTTACGTCGCACTGCCGGGAAACCGGGGTGGCAGCGGTATCGCCGCGGCAATTGTCAACGCCCTGCTCGGGCTCAGCCAGCGGATCTAGCGCACCAAAGCCGGGCGACAGGAGGGCCTCAAGCCGTGCGGCTGCGAAGATTGCTTTAGGAAAGGAAACAAAATGCACATCCCTGAGGGACTTCTTCCCCTGGACCAGGCCGCGGCCTGGTACGCGCCGGCAATGGCTTTCCTGGCCGCCGGACTGGCGAAGCTGAAGCGGCTGTTTAAGGAAAAGCCAGACGCCAGGCCGCTGGTGGGCCTGATGGGAGCGTTTGTGTTTGTGGTGTCGCTGATGCCGGTGCCGGTTCCCGGGCTGGGCACGGTTTCTCATCCCTGCGGCACACCCCTGGCGGCGATTCTTCTTGGTCCCTTTGCCGCGGTGGCCCTGGGGGCGGTGGCGCTGCTGCTGCAGGCCCTTTTCTTCGCCCACGGCGGCATCAGCAGCTGGGGGGCCAACATACTCTCCATGGCGGTCGGGGGTTCTTTTGTCGGCTTTGGCGTTTACCGGGGAGCGCGCCGGCTGGGAGCCGGCCTTGGGCTTGCCGCCGGGCTGGGAGGCCTGGCCGGGGACATCATCACTTACGCAATTACCTCGTTTCAGCTTGCCTGGGCCCTGCACGGCCAGGAATCGATCGGCGCCACCTGGCTGGCCGCTTTTGGCTCGTTCATGCCCACGCAGATTCCGCTGGCGATTGCGGAGCTGTTTTTCACCTCCGGCGTGGTAGTGTTCATCTACAGGCGCCGCGCCGATCTGCTCGCCGGACCGGAGACGCAGCCGTGATGCGGCGGCTGGCAGTTGCGGCCATAGCACTTGTTTTCATTGCCGCTGTGCTGGCCACGAGCAGCAAGTGGCTGGGAACCGACGACACTGTCACCGGCGGCCTGGCGCAAAAAGCCGGCGTTAGCCAGACTCGATTGCTGCCCTGGAACCTGACCGGCGATCTGCAGTTGTTTGTCTTTTGCGCGGGCGGCGCCGTGGCCGGATTTACCATCGGCTATTTCTGGCGTTCTCTTTTTAGCCAGGCTGGAAAGAAGCAGCGCTCCGCCGGTCATTGTCCCCGGCAGAAGAATGAATCATGAGCGGCGGCCATCGCCACCAGCCGGACGGATTTCCCGGCCAGGTAAGCTTCCTGGCCGGCATTGACCCTCGCGTAAAACTGGCTGCAGCCGCTGCTTTCCTGGTTGTCAACCTGACGGCCCCGACAGCGCTGGCGCCGGCGGCAACAGCCGCCCTGATGGCGCTTCTGATGCTGGGCAGCCGCACGCCGTACCGGCGGCGGCTGCTAATGATCGCCTTTCCATCCACATTTGCCATCTTCGTAATCGCGAGCCAGACCGTTTTTCACGGGGGCGATGTTTTCGCGACTCTGGGGCCCTTTGATTTGCACCGCGACGGCCTTTTCCACGGATTGTTCATGTCGCTCAGGATTATTGCCGGTGGCCTGGTCATCGTCGTTTTGGGGGTGTCGACGCCGCTTAACCGCCTCTGCCTGGCGCTGAAATGGTTCCGGGCACCGGCAACTTTCGTGGAGGTGGTTCTTTTAACCTACCGGTACATCTTTGATACTAGGGCCCAACTGCTGCGCATGCGTGACGCCCAGCGCGCGCGCCTCGGATGGTCTTCTGCCCGGCGCGGCCTGGGCAGCAGCCGCATGCTGGGAGGCTCCCTGTTTTTGGAAGTCTATGAGCGTGGCCTGCGCTCGGCGGAGGCAATGCGCTGCCGTGGCGCCGGGCCGGTAGTGGCCGGCAGCCTGCCGCGGCTAGGCCGCATCGACAAGTTGGCCCTGCTTGCCGCGGCTGCACTGGCGGCGGCGCCGGCGCTTCTCTCTCTGTCGGGGGCGGGTTTATGATCATCCTGGAGGACGTCCATTTTTCTTATCCGGCCGGGACCGTCGCCCTGAACAGTGTTTCGCTCGAGATTCCGGCGGGTTCATTCCTGGCGCTGATGGGCGCTAACGGCTCAGGCAAGTCCACCCTGCTAAAGCACATTAACGGGCTGCTGGAGCCCAAGGCCGGCAGGGTCAGCGTGGGCGGGATCGCGGTAGGCAAGAACAGCTTCGATGAGATAAGCGGGATAGTCGGCTTTGTTTTCCAGGACCCCAACGACCAGATCTTCGCGCCCACAGTTCTGGATGACATCTGTTACGGCCCCCGAAACCAGGGCCTCGGCGAAGAGGAGGCCTGCTCGCGCGCCCGGCTGGCGGCAGCGCAGGTGGGGATCAGTAACCTGCTCGAGCGCCCCATCCATCATCTCAGCTACGGGCAGAAGAAGCGGCTGTCCATCGCCGGAGTGCTGGCGATGGAGCCCCGGGTGCTGGTGCTGGATGAACCCACCGCCAGCCTCGATCCGGGTGGCGAGGAGCGGCTGATGCGAATTCTGATCGGGCTTCACCGACAGGGAATGACGATCGTCATGGCGACTCATGACGTTGATCTGGTGCCGCTTTATGCCAATACTGCCTGCCTGCTTGACAGGGGCGCGGTGGCGGCGCGCGGCCCCCTGCGCGAGGTTTTCAGCGATGCCGGGCTGATCCGGCGCTGCCATCTGCGCCTGCCCCGCATCTCATCTCTTTTTGACATGATTCCCGGCATCGGGGAGTTGCCCCTGACGGTGGGCATGGCGCGCCGGCAGCTGGAGGAGTTGCTTGAGAGCCGGGCTCCTGCTCCGATGCCTGACAGAACGCAAGAAACGTTTCACGCTTGACGTTTCACGTTTGCCTTGGCAGAAAGATTTTTCAGAAAAGACAAACTTGGAGCTCGGAACTTAATTTGAATTTGAAACCGGAAACCGGAAACCGGAAACCGGGAGGTAAAGGCCGGCGGCGCGGTTTTACTTCCGGCGCTTGCACGCAGGCGGCGACCAGGGCCGCCGCCCTAACCGTGGCAACGGGTTATGTTCCCTGCGAGGCAGCCAAGGGCGGCAAGCATCTGGGGGACAGGGAAAAGACGGGCTCGGTCGAGATAATGTTGCCAAACGGCGAAACTGCGGCGTTCAAGATTTCCATGCATGCCGAAGGAGTCTGCTCGGTGCTGAAGGATGCGGGCAGCGACCCGGATATCACCGATGGCGTCCGGATTTTTTCCTGCGTGGTTGCCAGACTGGACGGCCGTTTTTACGTTGACGGGGCCGAAGGGGTGGGACGGGTAACGCGGGAAGGGCTTGCCGTCAGGCCGGGGCGGCCGGCAATCAACCCGGTGCCGCTTAGTCGCATCCGTCAGGAAGCGCGGCGGGTTCTGCCCCGGGGGGCGGAAGTCACAGTTTCCATTCCCGCGGGCGAGCAGCTGGCGCCGCGAACGTTCAATCCCAGGCTCGGCATAATCGGCGGTCTCAGCATCCTGGGGACGACCGGCCGGGTCGAGCCCTGGTCCGCGGCGGCGTATCAGGAGTCGCTGCTGCCGCAGCTGGACGTGGCGCGAGCAGCCGGAGTGCGGGAGCCGGTGCTGGTGCCGGGCGCTAAAGGGGAGAAGGCCGCGCTGGCCGCCGGCTTTGATCGGGCGGCGGTCGTCCAGGCAGGCAACTACATGGGCATGATGATGGAGGCTGCCGCAGGGCGCAGTTTCAGGCGGGTGACGCTGGTCGGCCATGCTTCCAAGCTGGCAAAGCTGGCGCGCGGCGATTTTGATACCCATTCGCGCCGCTCGCCGATGCCGCTCGACGTGCTGGCGGACGCCGCCAGGGCCGCCGGCCTCAGCGCCCGCCTGGCGCGGTCGCTGCCCCTTATGCCCACCACCGAGGCGGCTGTGCAAAAACTGCTTCATTCGGGCAGGAGCCAGGTTCTTGATGAGGTGGCAAGAAGGGCGGCCGCCCGCGCGGGCGGCCGCTACGGTCTCAAAGTGAGGGTATTCATCACTGACGCGGGGGGGCGGATTGCTGGCAGCAGCCAATAAGCGGATGGTGGATGGTGGCTAAACCCAAAAAGCAGATTCTGGGATGATGGACCCTGGATGATGGATTTGGGATTAAACCGAAAGCGAAAAACTTAGAACTTGGAACTTTGAACTTGGAACTTAAGAAGCGATCCGGAAACGGGCACAGAGTCTACGTCATTGGCGCCGGTGCTGGAACTGAAGAGTTGCTGACGGCTCAGGCGCGGCAGCTGATAGAAACGAGCCATTTTGTCGCCGGCGGCAGGAGCCTGCTGGGGCTGGCGCCTTCCGGCGCGGAAAAATTTGCCGTGGGCGCGGACCTGGAAGAGGTGCGCAGGTTCATCGAGCACAGGCTGAAAGAGTCAGATGTGACGGTGCTTGCCAGCGGCGATCCGGGATGCTATAGCATCATGCCGTTTCTGAAATCACAGTTCAGGAACGCGGTAAAAGTAGTGCCGGGAATTTCTTCCGTGCAGCTACTGGCGGCGAGGCTGGCGCTTCCCTGGCAGGACTGGAGGCTTGTCTCCCTGCACGGCAGACGCGTGCCGGTCCGGGCGCCGGTGGACACGGGGCCGGTGCTGTTTTTCTGTGACGGGCGCACGCCGCCCCAGGCCGTTGCCGGGGCGTTGTTGAAGCTGGGACTCAAGGGCGGCTGCCCCGCTGCGGTCGGATCCCGCCTGGGCGGCGCCGATGAGCTGCTCTGGCAGGGAGAGTTGGCCAAGGCTGCCACTGGCGACTTCCCCGGGCATTCGCTGTTGCTGCTTCCTGACGGAGCCGGAAAGGAGATGCGCTTGCCGCCGCGGCGCTGTGAGGCCGCAGCGCCCGGCATTCCCGACCATCTCTGGGCCAGGAGAGAAGGGGTGCCGCTCTCAAGGAGCGAAGTGCGTGCGGTGCTTTTGGCAAAGGCGCAGCCGGCGTTGAGGCGGGTCATCTGGGATGTGGGCTCCGGCAGCGGCTCCTATGCTGTGGAATGTTCGCTGCTTGCCCCGGAAGCGCGCGTGATCGCTATTGACATAAACCCGGATGCGTGCGCCTTGATTAAGGAGAACGCCCACCGTTTCTGCGCCGCTGCGGAAACCGTATGCGCCGCCGCGCCCGGCTGTTTTTCGGGCCTGCCGCGACCGGACCTTGTTATCATTGGCGGGCATGAGGGCATGCTGGAGCCGATTTTTGCCGCCGCCACGAGCATTGTCAATCCGGGCGGCCGCATCGCCGTGACGGCGGTGCTGACCGAGACAAAAGAGAAAGCGCATCAACTGTTTGCAGCTTCCGGCCTTAAGCGCCGCCAGGCTACCCGCGTATCCATCGCCCGCGGCGAAGGACATGCGTGGGCCCGGAGCAACCCGGTGATTATTTTTACTGGAGACAAGGCAAAACCCTGATTCTGATGCTGGATTCTGGATGCCGGATAAACCCGAAATCCCGATGTCGTATGTCGAACTTTAAACAATGAACCCGGAACTCGGAATATTGTTTGGCGTGGGCGTCGGCCCCGGTGATCCCGGCATGGTCACAATCAGGGCGGTAGAAGTCATTCGCGCCGCGGCAGTGGTCGCTTTTCCGGTCCATCGCAAAGGAGGCGCCAGCCGCGCCCTTAAGGCCGTGCGCTGCTATGTGGATGAGGGCAAGAAAGAGCTGCCTTTGCTGATGCCGATGACCCGGGACAGGCAGCGGCTCGAGCGGGCCCATGCCGATGCGGCCGGGCTGCTGGTTGAAGCGGGGCAGGAGGGAGACATTGCCTGCCTGTCGCTGGGAGATCCCCTGTTTTACAGCACTTTTGGCTACCTAGCCGCCATGTATCCGGGCCCGGTCAGGGCAATACCGGGCGTTTCGGCCATGAGCGCCGCCGCCGCTGCCGCCGGGTTGCCGCTGGCATCAGGGAACACGCCCACTGCTGTGGTGACAGGCGCGGACGTCGACGGACTCGCAGCCGCGATGAGAATGGATGCTTCAGTTGTCATCCTCAAGCCAAGGGTCATGCCGGCGGCTGCTCTTGACCTGCTGGATGAGTTTGACGCCTGGAGCCGGGCCTGCGCTGCCGTGGAGCTCGGGAGCCGCTCCCAAAAAATCATCAGCCGCCTGGACCGCGCCGCCGCCGAAAAAATGCCCTATTTCGCGATTATCTGGATAAAACCACAGATGGTGGATGGTAAATAGTGGATAAACGCGAAACGCGAAACGTTGTTTATTTCGTCGGCGCCGGGCCGGGTGACGTCGAACTGATCACGGTCAAGGGAATGCGCCTGCTCCAGCAGGCGGACGTTATTATATATGCCGGCTCGCTGGTCAACCGCATGCTGCTCGAGTTCAACCAAAGGGCGGAGCTTGTTGACAGCTCGCCTCTCTGCCTCGATGACATAATAAAAATAATTGTCAAAAGGAGCCGCGAGGGCAAAAAAATTGTCAGGCTGCACAGCGGCGACCCCTCCCTTTTTGGCGCTATAAGGGAGCAGATTGCCAGGATCGGCCGGTCCGGCATCGGCGCCCGCGTCGTCCCCGGCGTCTCGTCGCTTGGCGCCGCTGCCGCGGTTCTTCCCGGCGAGCTGACCGTGCCTGGCGTTTCCCAGACTGTGATCATCACAAGGGCGGCAGGCAGGACGCCGGTGCCGGAGCTGGAAGATATCGGCGACCTGGCGGCGCACCAGGCCACAATGGCTGTTTTTTTAAGCGCCGGCCTGGCGGCGGATGTGCAGGAAAAACTTGGCCGGCATTATCCTCCGGATACGCCGGTAGCCGTTGTGCAGCGGGCCAGCTGGCCTGAAGAGAAGGTGATCCGCACCAGCCTGGCGCAGCTGGCGCCGGCAATGGAAAAGGAAGGCGTCGGCAGCACCGCCATCATCCTGGTTGGCGCCGCTCTCAAGCAGAAGGGAGAAGAATCCCGGCTTTACGCCAGGGGATTCTCGCACGGGCGGCGCCCGGCAGGCAGGCAAGGCAGACGGAGTGGAAAGGAAGAAAAGTGATTCCCCCCCGCCACATCAGCTATTTTTCCCTGACGGCCGGCGGCGCCCTGCTGGCCCTGAGGCTGCGCGACCGCTTCGGCGGAGTGGCGCGCCTCCCCAGGTGCCAGAGCCTTGGCTGCGGCCATTGCGACCCTTTTGACAGTATTAGGGAGGCGTTGCCGCGCAGTTTCGCCGCCGGTGAAACGGCTGTATGCGTGATGGCGGCCGGTATTGTCTTCCGGGTGCTTGCCCCTCACTTGAGGTCAAAGCAGGAAGACCCGGCAGTGATTGTCATTGATGAGGACGGTCGGCATGTGGTGCCATTGCTGGGCGGGCATGCCGCCGGCGCCAACGAAATGGCGCGGGATATTGCCGCTTTTCTCGGCGCCGAGGCGGCCATAACCACTGCCAGCGACGTCCAGGGCAGAGTGGCGCCGGATGAGGTGGCTCGCCGGCTGGGAGCCGTCATTGACAGCCACATCCAGTTGCGAAAAGTGACTTCCTTGCTGGTCGATGGCAGGCCGGTGTGCATCGAGGCGGCCCAGGATCCGGAAATACCCGGTTATGACTGGATTGCGCCCGGCGCTGACGTTGACAATTTCGCCGCCCGGCTGCTGCTCACTTATGAAGCCGGTGGTGATGGATCAGCCGGCCCGGAAGATGATAATGCTGCCGCTGCCCTCAAGGGCTCCAAAGGGCCGGCCGGCATTCCAACGGCGCGGCTGGTCTGCCGCTCAGTGGCCGCGGGCATCGGCTGCCGCAGGGGCACGTCCAGGGAAAAGATCATTGAAGCCGTAGGCGCAGTTTGTGAGCAGTACGGCATTGACCGGCGCGCCGTTGGCCTGCTGGCTTCCGTTGACCTCAAGCGGGATGAAGCCGGCCTGGCCGCTGCCGCTGAGCAGCTGGAAGCCGGGCTCGTCTTTTATGCGCCCCCGGAGCTTCAGGCCATGGGCAGGCCAGGGTCGGCGTTTGTGGAGGGAAAGACGGGGACCGCCGCTGTCTGCGAGCCGGCGGCGCTGCTGGCAGCCGGGAGGGAGGGCAAATTGCTGGCGGCAAAGACAAAGGCCGGCCCGGTGACAGTGGCGCTTGCGGCTTCTGTGAACGGCCGACTGCAGCGGGAAAAAGCCGGCGGCTGCATTTTTGTGGTCGGCACGGGAGCCGGCACCGCAGACCTGATGACAGGAGAGGCTCGCCGGGCAATCGATAAGGCCGGGGTTGTCCTCGGTTATCGCACTTATATCAGGCAGCTGAGCCGGATCTTTCCCGGCAAGGAATATGTCTCCGGACCGATGGGCGGAGAGCTTGAGCGCTGCCGCCGGGCAGTTGAGTTGGCGCTTGAGGGGCGCGCGGTGGCCCTCGTATCCAGCGGTGATGCAGGTGTTTATGGCATGGCCGGGCCGTTGCTGGAGCTGGCTGCCGGCGAAGACCAGGTGCATATTTCCGTTGTTCCGGGAGTAACTGCAGCCCAGTTTGCGGCCGCCAGGCTGGGAGCGCCGCTTATGAATGATTACATTGCGCTCAGTCTCAGCGACCTGCTCACTCCCCGCCGGGAAGTGATCCGGCGCGCCCGGCTGGCGGCAGCTTCAGACATGGTTGTCTGTCTTTACAATCCTGCCAGCAGAAACCGGCAGGCCCTGTTTGCAGAAGTATGCGAGATATTTCTGGAAGCCCGGCCTCCCGGGACCCCCGTGGGCTGGGTCAGGGACGGTGGCGGCCCGGAGGAAGTGGTTCATACAGCCGTGCTGGGCGACCTGTGCGGGGCGGAAGTTGACATGCGCACGATCATTATCATTGGAAATTCCCAAACAGAGCTTCGGTACGGAAAGATGATCACAAGGAGGGGATACAAACCAGATCCCGGACGCCAGGTTCTGGATGCTGGATAAGGAAAACCGGGAACCGGAAACTTTGAACTTTGAACTTGAAACGTTGTGTTTACATAATCGGCGGCACCACTGAAGCCAACCACGCCGCGGTCCGGCTCCAGGCCGAGGGCTGGCTGGTGGTGCTAAGCGTAGCCACGGAGCTGGGCCGAGGCCTGTCGCAAGCGGCTGTAACCGAGACGGGACGAAAGGACGCAGCCGCTTTTGGCGCCGCCGCCCAGGCAGCCGGTGCGGATGTGATCCTGGATTGCTCCCATCCCTACGCTGCTCGCGTGACAGAAGAGTCACGACAGGCCGCCGCCCTTGCAAACATTCCATATATGAGGTACACGCGCGCGCCGGCCCCGGCTACGGGCGCAGATATGGTCTGGTCATGGGAAGAGGGGGCCGCCCGCCTCGCGGAGGCGGGCGGCCCCGCCCTCCTCACAATCGGCAGCCGCAACCTGGGCATATTTGCCGCAGCGGGGGTTGACATTACCGCGCGGGTGCTGCCGGCGCCGGAATCGCTTAAAGCTTGCCGGGCGGCGGGCATTGGGCCCGAAAATATTATTGCCGCTCAACCTCCCTTCAGCCAGGATTTTAACCGCGCCTGCCTGCGCCGCGCCCGCGCCCGCATCATGGCCACAAAGGACTCGGGAGCGGCGGGCGGGCTGCCGGAGAAACTGGCGGCGGCGGCGGCTGAGGGCGTGCGCGTGCTCATGCTTGCCCGGCCGCCCGAGCCGGCGGAAGTCTTGTATGACCTGGATGAAGTAGTCCTCCGGCTAAGAGGGGTGCCGGTCTTTTGAGCACGGCGGCACGACAACGGGCATCCGGCCACCCGCGCAGCGCCCGCCACCTATACCGCCTGCGTCTGGCTTTTGGCTTCTTCACGGTGCTGCCTTTATCCCGGTCCGGCTCCATCAGCGAGGTCGCTGAATCCGTTTATCTGCTGCCGGCGGTCGGCCTGGTTCTGGGAACGCTGGAAGGACTGGCTGCCTGGGGCTCGTCGCGGCTGTTCGGGTCCCTTGTAGCCGGCGCTGTTGCCCTTGCATCCGCCCTGCTTCTGACTGGCCTGCATCACGCCGACGGGCTGGCGGATATGGGCGACGCGGTGATGGCGCATGGAAACCGCCGCCGCCTTGAGGTGCTTAAGGACAGGACGATGGGCATCGGCGCCGCCGGAGCGCTGCTTGTCACATATCTGTTAACCTGGGCGGCGCTCGCACAGCTGGCGCTCCTTCGCGGCGGGCCGGCGCTGATCGGGGTGCTGGCTGCTGCCGAGGTAAGCGCCCGTGCAGCGCTTTTACTAGTTGCCGGTTTGAGCAGGCCGTCTCACCCGGGGAGCGGCAGTGAGTTTATCAGGGCAACCAAGGGGAGAAGGGGCGCGGCGGGCTTCGCCGCCACCCTGGTGATCATGGCCGCGCTGGCCCTGCCGCTGGGAGCCGCAGCTTCCGGCCTGGCCCTGGCCGGGGGAATATTGGCAGCCATCCTGGTGACCGTTTTGGCCGGGCGCCTGTTTGGGGGAGCCGGCGGAGACGTCCTCGGCGCCACGGTGGAGCTGGCCCGGCTGGCTTCCCTGCTCGCGCTCATAAGCAGATGGTAGATTGGATGATTTAAATACGGAATGCAGGTCCGGGAATGCCGAAGAATACAAATACCGTTTTACGTTTCACGATTAACGTGGCATCGAGGAGGGGTCGCGCCCTTAAACTTCTGTAAATTCTAACAGCCGCGAGAGGAAGAGCGGCCATCGTCTCCAAGATATTCGGTGACCAAACCAATATCAAAGGAGGAGACGATGGCCAAGTCCAACGCTAAGGGTAAAAAGGGTCTCG
>JACWAD010000033.1 GCA_014874175.1 Thermoleophilia bacterium | reverse complement strand
GGCTAAATCACCGTCCCAGAAAAAAGCTTGGATTTAAAACCCCATATGAAGTATTCTTCAAAACGTCAACCCTGTTAACTGTTGCACTTCAGAGTTGAATCCGGGGAGTTAATTGTTTGAAAACACTTTGGTTATAACTCTTAAATCAATTCTCGTTGCAGCAAACAATAAGGTATATTTTTTGCCAGCTCATACTCCATCTGCCTTCCATTTTGCCTGCTGTGGCTGAGCTGGGTAGATTACCTTTAGCGGATTGCGGTTTGAAGCAAATCATTGGCGCAATGCGGCTGGTTGGCAAAGAGTTTCTCGAGATCGGGTCTCCTGGCCGGTGGCAAGCCCTCGGTAGTGCCTTGTTTAAATGTTTCAAGCGCCGCCAGGATTTTCTCAAGTTCCGGACTTTTTTTTAAATGCAAGAGACGGGTGTAGCTGTCAATGAGCGAATCCAGGCAGTGCTGGGGCCGGTAGCTGATGGTGTCGAAGTAGGCGTGCTCGCCCTCGGCTAGCCGGAAGACTACTTCATCAGAAACAGTGCGGCGGGCATTGAGCTGCCGGCGCTCGGCAAGCAGCCGCGGCAGTGTGGCCGCATAGGAGAGCAAGACGGCGAGGTTGGCACGGATGAAGCGGCGGCGGATAAAAGTGCGGGCCAAAAGCCGGCTGCTGCGGGCGGCGACAATGCGGGCGGCGCCCCGGCCGCTGGCGAAAGTGCGGGTTACCATCTTCAGCGTGTTTAGCTCGATCAGCCGGTATTTAAACTCAAGCGACTCGTGGCGGGTGACGCCGGAATGGGCGTGCATGACAACGGCCCGGGGGGCGGTAAGGAATTTGTAGCCCTGGCTGGCGGCGCGCATGCACCAGTCGCCGTCCTCAAAATAAAGGAAATAGTTCTCGTGGAGGGGGCCGACTGCCCCCGGTTCAAAAAGTCGGCGCCGGAGAAGCGCCGCCCCAAAGCAGACTCCAGCAACAGCCTCGCTCCTGTCGTACTGGCCCAGGTCGCACTGGCCGATGCCGCGGTTAAAGGGCGCTCCGTTGCGGGGCATAATCGTGCCGATGGCGTCGATGACGCCCGGGTGGGAGCTGGACATCATTTTGGGGGCGACGCCGGCGACGGAGTCGCCGGCGTCGCCCATCACCCTCAACATCTCCTCCAGCGATCCCGGAGTCAACACGGCGTCGGTGTTAAGCAAAAACACGTAATCTTCGTCTGCCCGGGCCAGGCCCCGGTTGACGGCAGCGGCAAAGCCCAGATTTGTGGGCATCTCAACCAGTTCAAGCCCCGGAAATTCCTGCTCTGCCCTGCGGGCGGCGCCGTCGCCGGAGCAGTTGTCCATCAGGATGACGCGCGCCGCTATGCCTCCTGAGCTGGCAAAGACCGAATCAAGGCAGGACTTAAGCATCTCCCAGGGCGAGCGGTAATTGACAATGATACAGGCTGTGCTAACAGTTTCCGGTTCGGGCGCCGGTTTTCCCCTGCGCTTGTTCATAGCAGCCTGCGGGCCAGCTTCCAGTACCAGGATGAGACGGGATTTGCGATACGCGTCAGCCGCGAGTCCTTCAGACCTTCAAACGCCATCTTGCCGGTCCAGAACAAGGCGACCTTTCCGTCGCTGACACGCCGGCGCTGCTGCACCTGCCGCCTCTCCTCAAGCAACATGCCAGCGTTTCTGACCAGGTAGGAATAGCCTTTCAGTTTCTGGGTTAGCCAGCTTCCCGAGGCGGCCCAGGCCAGCATCGCCACCTCGGCGCCAACGAAGGCAGGCGCCAGCACCAGCAAGGAGCGGCGGCTGTAATTCTTCAGGCAGACCAGCAGGCGGTTGCGCTCCAGATAGTAGTATTTATCCTTGTTGCGGTCAAAAGAATAATGGTGATAGGCGCGCGAGCGGGGCGCCAGCGCCACGCGCCATCCCGCCAGGCGGGCGCGCCAGCTTAAGTCCAGGTCTTCCTGGTACATAAAAAGATGCTCGTCAAAGAGGCCGATGTCCATCAGCAGTCCGCGCCGGATGAGCAGCGCAGAGCCGCTGGCAAAGGGGACGTCGGCAACCCGCGCAAACTGGCCCCGCTCTTCTTCGCGGTAATGGCCGCAGAAGCCGAAGCCGAGGAAATGAGCCTCGTTGCCGGCGGTATTAATCCTGCCAGGCTCGCCGGCAAGAAGGATGAGAGACTGGCAGAGTCCGATGCTTTCATCTGAGCCGGCAGCGAGCACGAGCCCTTCCAGCCATCTCCGGTCGGCAACGATATCGCTGTTTACCAGAATCAGGAATTCAGCCTCGCCTGCAAGAGCCTGTCTTAGCCCCGTGTTGCAGCCGCCAGCAAAGCCGGTGTTACGCTCATTTTCAATCAGCGCCACCTGCGGATAGTCTCGCCTGATCAAATCAACGGAATCGTCAGCGGAAGCGTTATCGACAACCGTCACGCTGAATTGGTTATAGGACTGATTCAACAGGGAGTCAAGGCATGCGGGAAGGTATTTCTGCCCGTTGAAATTGGGCACTATCACTTCCACCCTTGGTTCCGCGGCTGCCGCCATAACGCATTACCCGCCGGCTGCGGCCGCGGCGCGGGGCTTAGCCAAAAGCAGCACGTCCTGCTGCAGGTACATCCAGCCGCGGTAGACAACATCCCGCCGCTCGGGACTGCGGGCAAGCGCGCTGGCGGCTTTTAGAACCAGCGGCCTCGCGGCGGCGCCTGCCAGGAGTTGCCTGGCTCCCGTATAGTGGCCGCGCAGGCGCTGGCAGGCGATAACATCCAGCCCGGCGTCGGCCATTGCCTGGGCTACGCGGCGCTCACTGGTGGGAAAAACGTGGGTGTAATCACAGTTCCAGAAATGGGGACCCATCGCCAGGCCGTCCGGAAAGAGCATCGCGACAATGCCGTCTGCCCTGGCCAGGCCGGCACATCCCCGCAGCAGTTCGTGCACCTCCTCGGCGCCTGCAAGGTGCTCCAGCAAGTGGGCGCTGTAGATGAGGTCAAACCCATCCGGCGGCGGCATGAGCGGAACCGGCGGCACCTTGGCGCAAGTGACGTCAAAGCCCTCGGCGGCAAGCGCCAGGCACTGATCCTGGCTTGCCTCAACGCCCCGGTACTTGTGGCCGTGCTCCTGGCACACCTGCGCGAACCAGCCCTTTCCCGGTCCAAGCTCAAGCACCGATGCGGCCGGGGGCAGCCAGGGAGAAAGCAGGTTGTAGATCAGCCGATTCTTGGCCTTAATGCGGCTGGCGCTGCCCTCGATCTCCTTTGAGGAAAAGTAATATTTGTAATATGACATAAGTTAGCAGCCGGCCGGTTTGCTTGTCGCGGCCCTTATTTCTTTGCCTTCGCCGCGGCTAGTCGGCCTGCGGCGCCTTCCCCCGTGTCGCGGTAACCAGCAGCGCAAGCAGCACTTTTACCATGTAGTACACTGAGCGGAAGCTGCCAATCGAAGAGCGGCCGTCGCCGCGGCGGCGCATGTTGACCGGAACTTCGCGGATGCGCCGCCTCGCCATGTGGGCCGCCAGCAGCGCCTCCACTTCGGGATAGTCGCGGGGGTAGTCGCGGGCAAACTGCTCAATCAGGGGGCGGTTGATAACCCTGAATCCCGAAGTGGCATCGGTCAGTTTCTGGCCGAGCATCAGCGACAGGATGCGGGAAAACAGGGCCGTGCCCCAGCGCCGGCCGGCCGGGCCGTCGTAGCCGGCGCTATCCAGGTAGCGGGAGCCAAGCGCCATGTCGCAGTCCCCGCGGGCAATCGCATCGAGCAGGGCCGGGATGCAGCCGGCATCATGCTGCCCATCGCCATCGACCTGGACGGCAATATCATATCCTTCGCGGCTGGCGAACTGAAAACCTGTCTGCATGGTGCTGCCGATGCCGAGATTGAAGGGCAGCCTTAACAATTCGACTCCGGCTCCAAGGGCAATATCCGGCGTGGCGTCGGTGGAGCCGTCGTCAACCACAACGATGGCTGCCTCCACTGCCGCGCGAACTTCGGCAATCACGTGCTCCAGGCTGCCGGCTTCGTTGTGGGCCGGGATTACTACAAGCAGGCGCGGCTCAGCCATTGCCGGCCTCGCTTTGGGCCCTGGCAGGGGCGCGGCCAAAGAGGTAGAGAAAGCCTCCGGCAAGGCTGACCACGGTTATAACCAGAAAACTAAGAACGGACATGGAAAGGGCCCTGGCGGCCGGGACCCCCACCTGTCCGAAAAGCAGTACCCAGGCTCCTTCCCTGACCCCAAGGCCGTTGAGTGATATCGGCATCATCGCCACGGCCAGCACTATCGGAATGAAGAGGAAGTAGTAAAGAATGGGGATGTCAATGCCGAGCGACAGGGCCAGGATGTAAATTGTGAGTATGTTGAGCGACTGGTAAATAAGTGATACAAACATCACCGCCGTCAGGACGGGCTTTTGTTTTTTGAACCCGTGCAGCGAGTAGTAAAAGTCCTTGAAGTGGCGGCGCAGGCCAAACGGATTTATACGGAAAAAGGGAACGCTGCCCAGCACCCGGGCGGCCCGCTCGCTGGCAAAAAAGATGATCAGAGCCAAAGAAAAAACGAGCATCAGCAGGATTAGCAGCGCCACCTTCGTTCCCAGCAGCTTGAGCTGAAAAATTGCCAGCACCGCGGCAATGAAAAGCAGCGCAAATGTGGAGCTGGCCCTGTCCATAACCACGGAACCCGCTGCCTCGGCCGGCCTGCCCGTGGCCTGCCCCAGCTTGTAGGCCTTCACAACGTCACCGCCGACGTTGGAAGGCAGGAAGTTGTTGAAAAAAAGACCAATATAAAAGAGCGTGGTCAAATAATAACAGGATGCGCTGTCCTGCTGCGCCCGCACAATCAGCCGCCATTTGAACACGCTTGCCATATTCGATATCAAAAAAATCGCGGTTGCCAGAAGGAGGAGGCCGATAGCGACCTGGCTCAGCGTGTCCACCAACTGGCGCAGGTTGACCGTAAGCAGCAATAACGCCAGCACCGCCGCGCTCACCAGAGCCCTGAGAAGCCTTGAGCGGAGCCACCCATGCTTCCTGGCTTCGTCCTTGTTAATCCGGGTCATCGCCGCTTTCAGGGCCGGACTGCTCCCCGGTGCTTTTCGCCGGCGCCGCTTTGGACTGCTGGGCGCGCAGATCCCGGTCCAGCAGCGCCAGCTTCTGGGCCAGCATCTTGGTCTGATCGGTGAGCCGGGAGACCAGCAGCGAGAAATGGAGCGCCATGCCGAAGAGGAACATCAGGGCCAGCAGGAACAGGGTGTTGGACGGGATGGCGACACCGATTGCGTGCGAGAGCCTGAAGAGGGGCGCGTCCCAAAGGGCAAGCCCCAGTATGACCGCCACGGTCAGGAACCAGAGCAGCGAATACTGCTCCTTCAGCTTCCGGCGGCGGATAAGTTGAAAGATTAGCAGGATTAGAATGATTGAAACGACGAGGGCTACGATCTGAATTCTGCTCAAGCGTTAATCCTCCCTTGCCGAAGCAGGTGTGGCCCGGCGGGAAACCGGCAATGCCCCGCCAACAGGCATCCCGATTCAGTTTTGTAAACTGTCCTAAATATGAGAGTATTCTATAGAAAAAGCGGTACCTGTGGAATAGCAGCCTTTTTTGCCCTGTTGCCGTCAAGAGAAAGTAATACCGCTCATATTATTAGCTCATGTCCATCGTCATCCAGAATGACAGCGCTCGCGTTAAACGCAAGCTGATTGGATATCAATAAAGTAGTTGACAGGAGGAGTATTGACCCAGGAGAAAGTCTCAGTCGTAACCGGCGCCGCCGGGTTCATCGGATCCCATTTATGTGATTATCTCCTGGCCAAAGGGCACCGTGTCATCGGCCTGGACAACCTCAGCACGGGAACGCTGCGCAACCTGGAGCATATTGGGTCAGACCGCTTCGTTTACATGAACATTGACATTACTGAATTTATTGAGATTCACGGCCCCGTTGACTTCGTCTATCATATGGCTAGCCCTGCCAGCCCCATCGATTATCTCCAGATTCCCCTGCATACGCTGAAAGTAGGCGCTGTGGGCACGCGCAATGCCATTGGCATGGCCAAGTGGAAACGCGCCCGTTTTTTGCTCGCTTCCACTTCCGAGGTATACGGCGATCCCGAGATCCATCCCCAGCAGGAAGATTACTGGGGAAACGTCAATCCGATCGGCCCCCGCAGCGTCTACGACGAGGCCAAGCGTTACGCGGAAACTACCACGATGGCCTACCACCGCCAGCAGGGTGTTGATACCAGGATTGTTCGCATCTTTAACACCTACGGGCCGCGCATGCGCCCCTTTGACGGCCGCGCCGTGCCCACGTTCATCCGGCAGGCGCTCGAGGACAAGCACCTGACCGTCTTTGGCGACGGCGGCCAGACGCGCAGCTTCTGCTATATTTCCGACCTGGTGGAGGGAATCTACAGGGTGATGATGGGCGATTACCGCTTGCCGGTCAACCTTGGCAATCCGGCCGAATACACCATCAGGCAGCTGGCCGAGCTGATTATCAAACTCACCGGCAGTAAAAGCGACATCATCTACCAGGCGCTTCCCACCAACGATCCCAGACGCCGGCGCCCTGACATTTCATTGGTGAAAAAGCTGACCGGCTGGGAGCCAACCGTGCCGGTTGAGGAGGGCTTGGAAAAAACAATCGACTGGTTTAATGAATGCCTGAAAACTGATTTTGGACTTTAGATTTTGGGTATTGGATTAATCCGCTTTTTTGTTTATCAAAAAGTGCCAATGTCTAAGATATTCCGCTTTAGCGGGACACCATATAATTCCTGGATCTGACGTTTTCCGGCGTACCTTTCCGGTGTGGAATTAAAGAATTAAGTATGGTGTCCCCAAATGCGGATATAATATGCGGATGTGGCGTAGCTGGTAACGCGTCGGCTTCCCAAGCCGAAGATCGCGGGTTCGATCC
>JACWAD010000003.1 GCA_014874175.1 Thermoleophilia bacterium | reverse complement strand
CTGCTTTGGCGCCCGGTCATTTCCGGGCGCCGCCTTTTTGGAGCCAGCCTCTTTGAGGCCGGCATCCTTGTTTTTCTTTTTAAAGAATCCCGCCACTAATAAATCAGGCTTGTGTTTTCGCAGATATTAATCAGTTGCTGGTACTTCGACGGCTCGTGGGGCTTATCCTCTTCTTGAAATACCGGCGTTCCCGTCACTGACAGGGCAACCCGCCCCGGACAGGTTTTTAACGGCATGGCCACCATTTCCTTTAAATGGGCGGACTCTTGTCCGCGTCTTTCGAACAGACCTTCCGTTCCACGCCCAGCAGTTCCTTTAATTTTGCTTCCGGGTCGGAGCTGCGCGACAGGATTTCTCCCACCAGGATTGCGTCTACTCCCGCCGCCTCCAGCCTCGTTACGTCCTCGCGTCCGACAATGCCGCTCTCACTGACAACTGCCACCCGTTCGGGAACGTATTCTACGATTTTTTCCGTTGTTTCCAAACTGACTGTGAAAGTCTTCAAGTTGCGGTTATTAATTCCAACCAGGGCGGCGCCGGCATCCAGGGCGCAAGCAAGTTCGGCCAGGTTGTGCACCTCCACCAGGCATTCAAGCCCTGCCCGCGAAGCCTCCCCGAAAAGCAGGTGCAACTTCCTTGGTTCAAGCGCGGCGGCGATCAGCAGGATTGCACTGGCGCCTATGGCTGCAGCCTCCCAAACCTGGTAGGGATCAATTACAAAATCCTTCCGTAAAATCGGCAACCTGCAGGCGGCACGCGCAGCTTCAAGGTCTGAAAGACTCCCTTTGAAAAAATGCTGTTCTGTCAAAACGGAAACCGCTCTGGCTCCGCCCCGTTCGTATGCCGCAACCGTGGCGGCTATGTCAAGATCGGTCCTGATATCACCCCGCGATGGGGAAGCGCGCTTTACCTCGGCGATAACCGACATGCCAGGCTGGCGCACAGCGCCAATCAGGGAGCCGCCGCGAACCGGGCCGGTGCGAACCTTGTTTTTCAGCTCTTCAAGGGGCCGCTCCAATTTCCGCGTCCCGACATCCTGCCGCGTCCTGGCCAGAATCGTGCCTAAAAAATCTTCCAAAATGTTGATCCTTTTGTTTTTCAGTGCCTGCTGGCTCAGGAAACTGTCACCCCTTCGCAATGCCGAGGAGCGGCTTAATCCTGGGTCGCCTTTACGTACTCCTCCAGTTTCTGTCCGGCTGCGCCGCTATCAATGCTTTTTTCCGCCAGCTTCACTCCCGTGGCGATGCTGCGGGCGCGACCGGCGGCGAACAGGGCGGCGCCTGCATTGAGCACGACAATATCCCTCCGGGGGCCCGTCTTTCCGCTGAGCACTTCTTTGAGGATATTCGCGTTTTTTCCAGGGGCTCCGCCCCGCAACGGCCCGCCGGAGACCGCAGCCTTAAGACCGAAATCCTCCGGTCTGACGCTGAACCTCCTGAATTTTCGCGGGCCGATTTCAATCATGTCGGTGGGGCCGGTGACGGTAATCTCATCCAGGCCGTCGCTTCCGTGCACCACCAGGCCATGACGGCAGCCCAGTTGCTTCAATGACCTGGCGATGATTTCAAGATACTTGAGGTCGGATACGCCAACAAGCTGATGTGTGGCGCCTGCGGGGTTTGTCAGCGGCCCCAGGAAATTAAAAATCGTCCGCACCCCCAGGGCCTGCCTCACCGGCACCACATGTCTTGTTGCCTGGTGATGCAGCGGCGCAAACATAAAACCGATGCCAACCTGCCTGACAATGCGCCCCACCTTCGCCGGCGGCACATCGAGGTTTGCCCCCAGGGCCTCAAGCACATCGGCGCTGCCGCACTGGCTGGTGGCGCTCCGGTTCCCATGCTTGGCGACGCGCCCCCGGGCGCCGGCGACAACAAAGGCAGCGGTGGTAGAAATATTAAAACTCCGGGATTTGTCACCACCGGTGCCGCATGTGTCAACCAGCTCCATGCCGGCCGCATTGACTTTTTTAGAAAATCTGCGCATCGTCCTTGCCAAGCCGACAATCTCACCAACCTGTTCTCCTTTTGTGCGCAGGGCAATAAGAAAGGCGGCAGTCTGAACATCGCTCGACCTGCCCGACATAATCTGCTCCAGCACAGAAGCAGCCTCAGCCTCTTTAAGATCATGACCGTCGGCAAGGCGGTCAATGGCATTTGTCAGGAGTTTATTGATCATTTTAATTCAAAATTCCGAGTTTTAAATTTCAAAGTTTCTGAAAAAGCCACAGGTATATTCTTTAATGTCAATCTATTTTCATCTTCAGGAAATTCCCAAGGATGTCTTTGCCCGGCTTTGTAAGGATGCTTTCCGGATGAAACTGCACGCCTTCCAGCGCCGCCAGCTGGCGGTGGCGGCATCCCATTACCACATTATCTTCCGTCCGGGCCGACCTCTCAAGGCTTTCCGGCAGCGGGCTGTTTACTACCAGCGAATGGTACCGGGTGGCGCTAAAGGGGCTTGCCACACCGGAAAAGATTGTCCTGCCGTCATGCAATACTTCTGAAGTCTTGCCATGCACAGGCGCTTTGCCCCTGACAATTTCGGCGCCAAATACCTGCCCGATCGCCTGGTGCCCCAAGCATACGCCCAGCAGGGGTATCCTGCCCCCAAAAGCTCTCACCACATCCATGGAAACGCCGGCCTCGTTCGGGGTGCACGGACCGGGAGAGATCACGATATGGGTTGGAGCCTTATCCTCAATCATGGCGCAGGTAATCCTGTCGTTTCGAAAAACCTCGATGGACGCCCCCAGCTCACCCAGAAACTGGACAAGATTATAAGTAAAGGAGTCGTAATTATCTATGATCAGGACATTTGGCATAGTCATTTTTCATGTTTAATGTTCAAAGTTCCGAGTTCAAAGTTTAAAGTTCACCATCAGGGTTTGGGGTTATTCAGAAGCCAGCATCCAGGATCCTGTATCGGCATCTGCTTTACTCCCACTCTTCCTGTTCCTGGGCCAGCTCAATTGCGGAAAATAATGCCTGGGCCTTATTGCATGATTCCTCGTACTCGCGCGAGGGCACCGAATCGGCGACAACGCCGCCGCCGGCCTGGATGTACGCTTTGCCGTCCTTGATTAATATCGTTCGAATGCAGATGCAGGTGTCCAGCTCGCCGCTATAGCTGAGGTAGCCGATGGCGCCGGCGTAGGAACCCCGCTTCACCGGCTCCAGTTCGTTAATTATTTCCATTGCCCGGATCTTGGGAGCTCCTGAGACGGTGCCCGCGGGGAAGGCGGCCTTGAGTGCGTCCGCGGCCTGCAACCCTTGCCTCAGTTTTCCCACCACTACCGAGACGAGGTGCATCACGTGAGAGTAATATTCAATCCGCATCAGGTCAACAACCTCGACTGTCCCGGGAACGCAAACGCGGCCCAGGTCGTTGCGCCCCAGATCCACAAGCATGATGTGCTCCGCCAGCTCCTTTTCATCGTTGAGCAGGTCCGCCGCCAGCTCCTTGTCGCGCTCTGGCGTGTCGCCGCGGGGCCTGGTGCCGGCGATGGGTCTTGCCTCTACCCAGCCACCGCCAACCTTGATCAGAGGCTCGGGTGAAGAACCCACCAGGGAGAACTCCCTGAATTTGATGTAATACATATACGGTGATGGATTAATGACGCGCAAGCCTCGGTAGATGCCAAAAGCTGACGTTTGTGTCTCGACTTCAAAGCGCTGAGACGGCACCACCTGAAAGGCGTCGCCGGCATAGATATATTCTTTTATTCTCTTCACAGCGGCTTCAAAGTCGCGGCGGCGGAAATTGGACACCGGGCTTGCCAGCGGCCCCCGCCTTTGGCGTCTTGGCGGCGGCAACGGCTCCAGCATTGCCTGCTTGAGCCCAGCCACGCGGCGGCAGGCGTCATCATAAGATTCCTTAATGTCAACGCCGTATTCAACCAGCACGTTTGCCAACAGAATAACGGTATGCCTCAAATGATCAAAGATGGCAATGGAATCAGTCACCAGGAAAACCATGTCAGGCAGCCGCAGCGCATCGGCCTCCGCAGGGGGCAGTTCCTCTATCCAGCGCACCAGGTCATAGCCGAACAGCCCCACTGCCCCGCCGATGAATGGCGGCAACCCGTCCAGTTTTGGCGCCCGGTAGCGGGACATGTATTCCTCAATAAAACCAAAGGGATCGTCGCATGAAAGAGAACTCCTGTCGCCATTCTCCTCAACCACCAGCTCGCCATCCTGGAAGATTATTACCGCCCTGGGGTCGATGCCGAGAAACGAGTAGCGACCGATGCGCTCACCCTGCTCGGCGCTTTCCAAAAGAAAGCAGTTCTCCCTGCCGCCCAGTTTCAAGAACGCAGATACGGGAGTCTCCAGATCCGAGACAAAGCTGTGGTAAACAGGAATCAGGCCGTAACTATTGCCCAGCGAGCGCACTTCCTCAAGCGAAGGAAAAATGTCAAGGCCCGGCCCGCCGGCCGCGGTTATTTCCATCGCTCAAGCAACTCCTTGAGCACTTCCACCAGATCCACTTCCCTGGCGGCCAGAAGGACTCCCAGGTGATAAAACAAATCGGCGGCTTCGTAAACGATCTCTTCCCGGTCCCCATCCCTTGCCGCCGCGGCCAGCTCCGCCGACTCCTCTGCAACCTTGTCCATGATGGCGCCAGTCCCTTTTTCAAACAGGCTGGCGGTGTAAGAGCCGGGCGGCATCAGCCGCTTCCTTTCCTCGATCAGGTTATACAGGCGATAGAGCGTTTCGTAAACGGCGGGCGACAGCGGCGATCCGTCCAGCGACCGGTGAAAACAGGTATGCTCTCCGGTGTGGCAGGCGAAGCCGCGCTGCTCAGCCAGGATCAGCAGCGTGTCCATGTCACAGTCATAGCGGATTGATTTTACAAACTGGAAGTGACCACTGGTCTCACCCTTGTTCCAAAGCTTCCTGCGCGAGCGGCTCCAGAACCATGTGCGCCCCGTCTCGATTGTTCTTGCCAGCGACTCCTGGTTCATGTAGGCCTGCATGAGCACTTCGCCGGTAAGCCAGTCCTGAACGATCGCAGGAATCAGCCCCCGCTCGTCAAAGGTGAGTTCGGTTATGGATACGGGTTCGGGCACGAACCGATTCTACTAAAACCCGAAGGCATAAGGAATAATCCAAGGGGCAACGCGGAATGCAAAACTTTCTATATCACGTTAAACGTTAAACGTTAAACGTGAAACGTTCAGGGTTTAACCGCCGCCCGGAACGAGGGTTTCATTCGCAATTCGGCTTTCGTTGTTCGCCCTTCTCAGGCCACGTTCGGCAGCGGTTGCTCAATTTTTTTATAACCGCGCTCCATCACATCAGGCCGGCAGTGCCCGCAAACCACAATTGTCCTGGCTTCCTCGTTGTGCCTGAACAGGTCGGTTGTTTCACCCGTAAGAATTGTGCGTCCGCAAATGCCGCAGGTATCCTGATAAAGCTGCGGCCTGATCTCGCGGCCGCCCCCGTAATGGTTTTGCTTGTAATGCAGGCTGCTGGGAATGGAATCGTGGCAGTGATCGAAATTTGATATATTTTTCTTGAACAATGTTCCAAATCCAATCATGTCTCTGCCCCGCCTCTTGATTTGTTCTGATTTTTCCGTATAATTCCCCGCCTCGTAAAAAATTAATCCAGAAAAGAAAAATAATTGCATAAGAAAGGCGCGGCGGGCGCGCCTGCATCTGCCGGCTTCTGTGCATTTCCAGCCGCGTTATTCCTTTGGCTCTGAAAATCCTTCCATGATCTCAACCGCATGGCTGGTTCCCAGCCGTGCAGCGCCTGCATTGATCATGGTCTCCGCGTCCTCGGCGGTGACAATGCCACCGGCCGCCTTGACACCCAGGTTCTCTGAAAGCTCATCCCTGAGCAGCTCAACGTCGGGCACGGTGGCGCCAGTGGGACCATAACCGGTTGACGTTTTAACGAAATCTGCTCCCCCGTCCTCAATCATGCGGCAGGCCAGTTTTTTCAGCTTTTTGTCAAAATAGGCGGTCTCCATGATCACCTTGACCAGCACCAGCCCTTTGCCCACATTGACGCTCTTCATTCTGACGGCCCGCACCACAGTGGCAATCTCATCCCTGACGAGGCGAAAGTTTCCCGAAAGCATGGCGCCAATGTTTATCACAAATTCAACCTCGTCGGCGCCCGACCCGACAGCGTTTTCCGCCGCCCTTACCTTGGTTATGGTTGTGTCGCCTCCGAACGGGAACGAGACCACCGTGCAAACCTTGACGTCGTGGCTCTTTAGCAGTGTCGAGGCAAGCGGCACCCAGCAGGGGAAGACCACCACGGCGGCAAAATGATACTTGCGCGCGTCCTCGCAAAGCTGTTCGATCTCCATGCGCGTGGCGTTGGCGTGAAGAAGTGTGTGGTCTATTGTTTTTGCCAGCTCTTCTGCTCTTAAAGCCATGGGCGTGCCTCCCGCCTGTTCCAGCTAACCCGATTTCAGAGGCGCAATTATATCACAGCCAGAGAGGATGCGATTAAAAAACGATGGCGCTCCTTGCCGTAATAATCAGGAAGATTGTCAACAATCTCAAAACCACAACCGGCATAAAGCCTAACGCCGGCGCTGTTTTCCGGTTCCAATGTCGCCAACAGCCGTTGAAATCCCAGTTCTGCCAGCTCTTTCTTCAGCCCGGACAGGAACGCCTTTCCATGCCCTGCCCCGCGATAATCAGGACGGATATAAAAAGCATCCATGAAAAGGTCCCCCTTTTGCAGACAGCGTATTATCTGCGCCGAGCCAACTATGTCGGCGCCCAGCCTGGCCACGTAAAGGAGGCCCCAGGAGGCAATCACCGGCAGCATCCACCGGTTGGGAGCCGACCGGCCTAGGGATTCCAGGCCATATTTCTCAATTTCCTCAAGCAGGGATGCCGGCAGGATGGTCAGCCGGCAGGCCGCCAGGCCGCCATCCTGTCCGGAAACGTCCGCCCCGGCCGCAACCCCGGGACCCGGCTCCTGAACCAATTTGCCATCGTTCATTATTTTTGCTCTTAACAGGTAAGATGCAGCGCCGCCGCCACATTGGAACCGGCGCTGCGGTTAAAAATCTCAACCGCTTTTTCTGTTTTTTCCACCCGCGCTTCAATCCCCTTTGTCTTTAAAAAGGCAAGTGTCGAGTCCGGAACCCGCATGGCCGCCGAGTAGCCGCTGCCAATGATCAGAATCTCCGGGGCCGCACTCAGCGCGGCCTCCAGGTCTTCCGGCGCCAGCACATGACCCTGCCGTCGCCACCAGGGACAAGAAACACGGTCTGCGAAAATGATGACGTCTTTGGTGAACTTCTTTCCATCAATGACTACCTGGCCGAATGAATAGCTGTCGATTCGCATTTTTAATTACACGCTTCTTCTCCACCCGGAACTTTGAACTTCTCTAGTACCACAGCTGGAACAGCACCGTGGTCACAAGTATTCCCAGAAGGGCGCCAATAAAAGCCTCGTAAACGGTGTGAATTCCCGACTCCACCCGGCTTTGCGCCACCAGGAAAGCCATCAAAAAAGCAAGCAGTGAAATCAGAAGTCCATGTGTAAGCTGCAGGGAGGCGGAAACGTATGTGATCGCCGTCCAGCAGGCAAAGGCAGCGGCGCTGTGTCCGGAGGGCATTCCCCCCGAAAATGGCGAGCCGCGCTGAAAAAACGCCTTCCCCAACACAACCAGCAGCATGACCAGCACCAGAGCGATTACAGTCAGATGCGCGGGTGACTGCCGCACAACCCGGATCAGATTTTTCGAAGGCTCCTGCAGCTTGTCATAAAAAATAAGATAGGCAACGACAAGGGCATTCAGAGCCGCAATCAGGACTGCGCCGGCGGCAACATCCTTGGCAATCTTTGCCGCCGGATCAAAAGCTGTGCCGAAAGTGTCTATGGCTGCCTCGACGGCCGTATTTATCATTTCTGCAATCAAAACAAAGCTGATTGTGACAAGCAAGATTCCTAGCTCAACCCGGGAAAGATTAAAAAACAGGCTGGCTACGATAACACCAAAAGCAACGGCAAAATGAATCTTCATGTTGCGCTGCGTCCGCAGCACATAGACTATGCCCTCAAATGCCCAGGTGAAGCTTTTTAGCGTACTGCGCCGGTACATGAATTAGCTCCGAGTTCCCAGTCCCGAGTTCCTAGTTCCGAGTTTCAGTTGCGACTTTAGCTTGCGTTATTCCCGGCAGAGATCATCGAACAGCTCAGCTTGTTTTCTATCCATTTCGCCGTTATCGGCCTCATGATCAAAACCGGCAAGATGAAGTACGGCGTGGATGACAAGCAGACACAGCTCGGCGGTCAGGCTCGTGCTGGCATCCTCAGCCTGCAGGGCGGCGACTTCCGTACAGATGACTATATCTCCCAGAAGCAGCGGTCCTCCTGCTCTGCCTTCGCCAGGCGCCCCCCCGGCGTCAATCGGGAAAGAAAGCACATCCGTGCCTCCCTTCCGCCTCATGTGTTCCCAGTTTAGCCGGCTCATCTCTGAAGCAGGGACAAAGGTGACGCCGACCTCGCCCGGCGGCAGGCCGGTACGCTTGAGTAGCCGCTCCACCAGCCATTTGATGCGGCTCTCATCAACCGGCAGCCCGGAGCGGTTTTCAACAGTCACCGCGACCCGGTCAGGCTTGTCCTCAGCTCCGCTTTTCGCCGCCATTGGCCCTTGTTTTTTGCGGCTGCAGCTTTCCTGCCGCCGGGGCCGCTTTGATCTTTTCCCCGCGCCCGGCCGCCTGCACATCCCTCCGGCTCGGGTATGCGATCCGGGTGGCGCCAAAGCCGCGCAGGCTTTTCTCAAATACCTGCCTCACCCTGTCCAGATCCCCGAAGGTAAGCTTACTTTCGCTCAGCTGGCCGTCGCGGAGCCGCTGATTGAAAATCTCCCGGATCACCGCCTTTATATTTTTCATGGTCGGATTTTTCAGCGAGCGCACGGCCGCTTCGACCGAGTCGGCCAGCATGATGATGGCAGCCTCGCGGGAGGCGGGCTTCCGTCCCGCATAGCGGTAGGTCTCTTCATCAACCTGGCCGCCGGAACTTACTTGAGCCTTATGGTAGAAATATGATAGCACAGTAGTGCCATGATGCTCCTCGATGATATCCAGGATCTCAGGCGGCAATCCTTCAGCCTTGGCCAGCCTGACGCCATCGCGCACATGCGCCGTGATTGCCAGCTTTGACAGGCCCGGCGTCAACCGGTCGTGCGGGTTTTTGATATGGAACTGGTTTTCAATAAAGTAATCTGGCCGGTTCAGCTTGCCTATGTCATGGTAGTAGGCCCCTGCCCGAGCCAGCAACGGATTGGCGCCAATCTCCTCCGCCGCGGTCTCGGCAATGTTGCCCATGATTACACTGTGATTGTACGTGCCCGGCGCCTTCATCATAAGCTCCTTGAGCAGCGGTTGGGTGGGATCCGCCAGCTCCAGGAGCTTCAGCGGCGTGGGCAGGTTGAAGAACAACTCATAAATGGTAATCAATCCGCTGGCCGCCACCATGGAGAGAAAGCCGTTGCCGGCGCCCCAGGCGACCGCCGCCCCAGCACGGGACCACGAGGTCTCGCTAATCTGGCTGGCGGCTGCCGCGGCGGCCACAACCACCAGGGCGGCCAGCATCCCTGCCACCATCAGGTCGCGGCGGCGGCTCACGTTTGTAACCAGGAAAGTTCCCGACAGTCCCCCCAAGAGGCCGACAAGAATGAACTGGGGATCGGAGCCGGCCACTACGGCCAGATTGATACTGGAGATGACAACCAGCAGTGCGGACAGACGGGTTTGCAACATCAGCGTCGCCAGCATGCCCAGCGCCGCCATCGGCACAATCAGCGGCGACAGCGGCTCTATCACGGAGACCCTGGCAATAATACCAAACAATATCAACAAAGAGGCCCCAATAAAGAGGAGCGAGCGTGATTCCCTTGCCCGCCGCTCGAATTTTTTAACGTAGACGCTCAACATCAATATTTCCAGCAGCGTCAGCAAACTGATGCCCACCAGGGTGCCATACCTGCCGCCGGACTGAGTCAGGCCCAAAGCCTCCAGCCTGCTTTCGATCCCGGGCGTCACCACCTGCCCCGGCGACACGATTGTCTCCCCCTTCTGTACAGTGATTACCGCCGGCTGCACCTGCGCGGCAGCCTGGTCCCTGGCCTGCTGGGTCTTCTGCTGGTTGACAATATTATTGGGCTTTAGGAAAGCGCTCCCCACCTCCGAGGCGGCGTCAAGCTCAGGACCCGTTAGGGGCCGCGTCCCCAGAACTGCCTTCAGCCTGCCCTTGTCGGTCGGCAGGGAATCGTCCGTGACGTTTCCTTCCAGAATGAGCTGCTCACTGTCAAGCACCGCGGTGCGCACCAAAGCCAGGCGGTCGGTTCCCAGCCCTGCCAGCGTCGTCAGCGCCGCCGGAGAAATCGACGGCAGCCCCGGCAGGGCCTGTATGCGCGCCACCGCCCGGCTGGGATCATATGCCTGGCCCTTGGCTTGAGCGGCGCTCTTTTCCTGTGAGACAATCAGGGACACGTTGTCAAAAAACCCGCCGATATTTTTTTCCACACCTGCGAGCACGGAGGAATCAAATGTATACACCTTCGGTACCTGGTTTATGGCTTGCTGCTGCAGCTTTGCCGTCTGTGACTTGTCTTCGAAGGTAAGAGTGCGGGGCGAACGGATAAGGTCCTGGGCAACGTCGCCGGTCTTGAGATTGTATTGCGAGGGCAGGAATACGCTCGCCATCAGCCCCCATAGGAACAGAAAGGCGACCCCCGCCATGGCGATGGCGAAGACCCTGACATCAATTGCGTTTAAGAGCCGGCGCAAGCCTTGAATTACTCGGCCCGGGAGAATTGATGGATTCATGGCGATCCGCTTTTTGCTATGGTTTCCCTGTGGGTTTCCCTATTGTTGCAGCGCCGAGTACTTCTTGTACGCCGCTACTATCTTTTGCACGAGCTTGTGGCGGACCACGTCCTGGCTGGAAAAATTTATAAACGCTATGTCAGGCACATCGCCGAGGATGTCAACGACCGTGGCCAGGCCGGAATAACGGATATCGGGCAGGTCGACCTGGGTGATGTCGCCTGTAACAACCATACGGGAGGCAAACCCGAGGCGGGTAAGAAACATCTTCATTTGCTCCGGGCTGGTGTTCTGGGCCTCGTCAAGGATGATAAAAGAATCATTCAGCGTGCGGCCGCGCATAAAAGCGAGCGGCGCCACTTCGATTGCCCCCTTCTCCATCAGCGTCGTCAGGCGGTCCGGCTCCAGCATGTCATAGAGCGCGTCAAAAAGAGGTCTTAAGTAGGGGTCGATTTTCTCCAGCATTGTCCCTGGCAGGAAGCCAATCTTCTCCCCTGCCTCCACTGCCGGCCTTGTCAAGATTATCCGGTTTACCCGTTTTGTCAACAGTTCGCTGACGGCCAGCGCCAGGGCCAGGTAAGTCTTGCCCGTGCCGGCTGGGCCGATGGCAAACGTGATGCTGTGATTGCGGATGGCGTCGACATACTTTTTCTGGTTAACCGTCTTGGGGACGATCTTGCGGCCGCGATGCTCCCAGACGATATCGCTGAAGATCTCGGCAGCAGAGCCGCCCCGGCCGCCGGCGGCCATCATCGATCCTACGGACTCCACAGTTTCGGCATTAATTTCGTGTCCTGCCTCAATCAGCTCGACCAGCTCTGACACCAGCGCCCTCCCATGCTCGACTTCAGTGTCTCCTCCTTCGAGAAAGACCAGGTTGCCCCTGATGCCGATCTCGCACCCCAGCCGTTCCTCCAGCTTTTTTAAAGTTGCGTCATGCTCGCCGGCTAGCTCGGCCACAACGTCATTATCGTATTCCAGAGTAGCTCTCATAATAGTTCAAAGTTCAAGTTCCAAGTTAAATGCAATCACAAATTCAACATTCGTCTTTAGACATTTTCATTATCTTCGCCAAGCTTCTGCCTGACCAAGGAGCTTGCCGCCCTGCCATCGATCCGGCCACCGGCCCGCTTCATTACCTCTGCCATCACTCTACCCATATCCTGGACCCCGGCCGCTCCCGTGGCGGCTATGGCTTCATTGATTATGCTTTTAAGCTCATTTACGTCAAGCGCCGGCGGGAGATAAACATCGATGATGGCTGATTCCGCCTCTTCGCGGACGGCCCGGTCCTCGCGCCCACCCTCCCGGAAGGAGTCTGCCGCCTGCAGGCGCCGTTTCTTCTCTTTCCTAAGCACCGCCAACTCCTCGGCCTCTCCGAAGCCAGGTCCGGCTTCCTTTGCCGCCAGCTTTAACTCGCTCAGGAGCATGCGCAGCGCCGACACCCGCTCCTTGTCATGCGCCCGCATGGCGTCAACCATATCCTTTTGCACCCGCTCTGCAATCTCCGCCTGCATCTATGCCTCCCGCCCTGACTGGCCGAACCCCAGAGATTTTCCTGCAATCAGGTGCCAATGCAAATGAAAAATTATCTGGCCGCCGCCGGCGCCCACACTTGTGATCACCCGGTAACCCGAATCAATAACGTCCAGTTTACCGGCGGTCCTGACGACGAACTCAAGCATGGCCAGGCAGAACCCGTCGTCGGTCTGCCCTATCTCGTTAAGCGATTTAATGTGCCGCTTTGGCATCACAAGAACATGGACTGGCGCTTTTGGATGGGCATCCTTGATTGCAACAAAGTCGTCATCTTCCAGTACCTTATCAGAAGCGAGTGATCCGTCAATAATTTGGCAAAAAATACAGCTGTCAGTCAAAGTCTCCTCCCGCTCGATTGACCATATTTCCTAAAACAGATTCTCCACAAACCGCTTCGGCCCTAACGTTGACCAGACCTGCCGCGCCTGCCTGCGCAACCCGAAAGCGGGTATAGTCGGCGCTGTAGCCGCCAAGGATTCCTGGCGCCACGGCAGATTCCAACAGGACTTCGCTTAAACAGCCAACTTTCCTTTGCCGGTGGCGATTTCCCAGGCGCCCGGAAAGCTCAAGCAACTTCCTGCTGCGGCGCTTCTTTTCCGCCGCCGGCACGCAGTCGTCAAGCTGCGCCGCCCTCGTTCCCGGCCGCGGCGAGAATAAGAAAACATGCACTTTGGAAAAACCTGCGGCATTCACGAAAGCAAGTGTTTTTTCAAAGGCGGCCTTGCCTTCACCAGGAAAACCAACAATAGCGTCTGTTGTCAAATTAATTCCGGGAAGCGCCTGCCGGACGGCTGCGAGCCGGCGGGAAAACTCTTCCCTGTTGTAACGCCGCCCCATTGCCTTAAGCATGCGGTCATCACCGCTTTGCAAAGGCACATGCAGGTGAGGACAGATAACGCTGCTGCCGGACATTACCTCCAGCAGTTCCGGGCTTAAATGGACCGCCTCAATAGAGCTTAGGCGTATGCGCGCCAACCCTTCAATGCGGGCTAGTTCATCAAGCAAGTCCGCCAGCCCGTGCTTTCCATCCCGCCATGCTCCCACGTTTATACCGCAAACCACAATCTCCAAGCAGCTTCCCTTAACCACCTCCCGGGCCAGCTTAATCACCTGCGCCAGAGGCAGGCTACGCGGCCGCCCTCTTACCAGCGGCACAACGCAGTAGGCGCACATGTTGTCGCAACCATCCTGGATTTTAAGGAAAAATCGGATGCGGCGGCTCCCGCGGCGATCAAGGCTATTTCCATCCAAAGCGGGAAGAAATGCCAGGAGGCGTCCACGAGTCAAGGCAGCGGATTCCTGAAAATAATCCAACAAAACAGTCACATTATTTGACATGACGTCAAACGAGTCCGGGACCAGCCGCGCCGCGCAGCCGGTTACATAAACACGGCCTCCCGGCCCCACCCGCCTGAGGGCGCGGCGCACCTCCTTGCGCGACTGCTTTTCCGCCTCGGTGGTAACACAGCATGTGCCAATCACCTCGGCTGGCCTACCGTCTTCGTACGCAATCCGCGCTGCCGCGGCCCGGGTGTCAGAATAATTGACCTTGCAGCCCAATGATTTAAAACTGTCACCATTCATCCATGCATCAGTTTTTTATTACCGATCATCCTACTCATGAATAGTCAGGAAAAAATAATAATGCGAGGGGCGTATCGAGATCTGGCCGTAGGGAAGCCGAAGCGAAGCAAGGAGGACGGCAGCGCTGACTGCAAGACTTTCTCCCGGCAAGCATGTCTGTGGTCCTTAAGGGCCGATTTGCGGAGCCGGTAAGAAAAGTTTTTCCAGCCAGTGATCGCCGTCCGACGCTGCGGAGCCCGCCGGACATAGGCAGATCGAGGCAAGCCCTGAGCTCATTCCTTAACGTGATGGATGAACGGTTTTTCATTCTCCCGCAATTTAAACTTTTCACCTGCCTTTACTATTTACCACGTTAAACGTGAAAGGTTCATCCCAGCCATCCCAGCCGGTGCATCACGATCGAAGCAGCAACCAAAGCCGCCGTTTCGGTTCGCAGGACCTGTCCTCCCAGGCTTGCGAAACAGGCCCCGTTTCTCTTAAGCAGGTCTAGCTCGGCGTCCGAAAACCCCGCCTCGGGCCCCACCAGCACTGCCAGCGGCGGCCCGGTGCCGGCAACAGCTTCGCCCAGGGAAGAACCTGTCATCTCTGTCGTCAACGCAATCACAGGCCCCGAAAACGACGACACCCACTCATCCATCGCGACCGGCTCGCTCACATGCATGATAACCGCCCGCCTGGACTGCTTTGCTGCTGCCGCCGCGACTCTTCGCCAGCGATCAAGCTTGGCAGCCACGCCATCCAGGCGCCGCACAACTGATCTTTCCGTGCGAAGGGGAACCAGTTTGGCTACGCCGATCTCGCTCAGCTTCTCAACCACTGCCTCCAGTTTTCGCCCCTGAGGCAAAGCCTGCGCCACCACCAGCTCTTTCAGCTGAGAACTGCCTTCAATCTCGCTTAAGGCCGTTGCCTCCACAAGATCGCCCGAGCGGCCAACCTTGGCCATAAAAACACGGCCGTCGCTGCCGGCCAGCTCAACGCTGTCTCCGCTCCTGAGCCTCAACACGCGGCCGGCATGGAAAGAATCCTGATTCTCCAGACAGGCCTTTTGCCCGGCTGCCAATGGACGGGAAATAAAAAAACGATGAGTATGCTTCATGCCGGTTCCGGTCAGAGCTGTAGAATTGGCGCCAATTTCCTGGAATTCAGCTTACCTAAAAGCAGCCTTCAATTTCTCAATCAGCCCCTCTTCGCGGGTATAATTCTTGTCGGTCGCCATGCCGGCGAACTGCTTGAGCAGCTTCTTCTGCTCCGTGCTTAAATGATGCGGAATCATCACATCCATGATGATTTTCAGGTCTCCCCGGCCACGGCCGCGCAGAAACGGCATGCCCTTTCCTTTGACGACCTTAAGTTCCCCCGGCTGCGTGCCTGCCTTGACCGCAATTTCTTCCTTGTCCTCCAGCGTTGGCACAGTCAGCGTGGCTCCAACGGCGGCATCTGTCATTGTCAAGGGCAGATGGTAGATGAGGTCATCGCCATCCCGGATTAACTGTTCATGCGGCTCCACGTGCACCTGCACGTAGAGGTCTCCCGGCCTGCCCCCATTTTCCCCGGCGCTGCCCTTCTCCAGCAGGCGGATGCTCTGACCATCGGCTATGCCAGCCGGTATTTCCACTGTCAGCTTTTTGCGGATGTTAGCGAGGCCGCGCCCCCTGCACTCCGGGCACTGCTTTTCCACGGTGCTTCCCCTGCCGCCGCAACGCAGGCACGGCCCTCTTTGCACAAATTGTCCAAAGGGCGTCCGCTGCACGCTCTGCACCTGGCCGGAACCACCGCAGGCGCTGCATGCCTTCCGGGACGCGCCCGGCGCCGCTCCCGAACCCGAGCATGCCTCGCAGTTATCTACCGCCTCGTACTCCAATTCTCTCTCGACCCCCCGGGCAGCCTCCTCCAGGGAGATACTGACCACAACAACGGCATCCTGCCCCTTGACAGGCCCCCGGCGCGAAAACCCGAACATCTCCTCGCCAAACAGGGAGCCGCTAAAAAAAGAGCGGATAATGTCCTCAAAAGAGAACTGGGAAAAGTCCTGGAAGCCGCCCCGTTTCAGGCCATCGTGGCCAAAGCTGTCATAAGTCGCCCTGGTTTCCGGGTTGCTGAGAACCTCATACGCCTCGGCCGCCTCCTTGAATTTTGCCTCCGCCTCAGGGTCGCTTTTGTTGACGTCCGGGTGAATCTGACGTGCCAGGTCCCTGAACGCCTTTTTGATGTCTTTTTCCCCGGACGTACGGGGAATGCCCAGAATCTCGTAATAATCGCGTTTCATTTCCCTCTCATGTCCTGATTTAAAATTTACAGCATCCCCTGCCAATTGGGCACGAGCCGTAAGTCCTTTGCTCTTCCGGCACAAAAAATAGCATCAAACAGCCGTTTAATTAAAAATCTCCTCAACGTAATGGCTGAGGGAGCGGGCTGCGCTTTCAACGTTAACGATTGCATTTTCATAATCCATCCGCGTCGGTCCCAGAACGCCGACCGTACCCAGGTTGCGGTGACCGAGCCCGTAGTTGGCCGCGACCAGGCTCAGATCGCGCAGTGCCGCCGTTGGCATCTCGCTGCCAATAAGGAGATAGATGCGCTGCTTCACCAGGGCCGACTTAAGCAGCATGAGGATCTCTTCCTGCCTGTCAAGCAGTCTCATCAAGCCGCCTATACCGGCGTTTCCATCCCGAACCAGGCGGGAAAAGAAAGCCGAGACTCCATCAAGGTAGAGGCTGCCCCGGCCTCCGTCAGGCAAATCAATAAAGGCGGGCGCAATCGCGCTCAAGAACTCGTTTTCGACTCCGGAAATATCAGTATTAAAATGAAGCTTTAGCCTGCGGCTGCCCAGGTCAATATCGCATACAGCCTCGTTCAGGTATCCGTAGGCCCAGTCCACCAGTCCCGGATCCACCGGCCTGTCAAACATGAAAAGCCTCTTGGCGACGCCGCCTGAAGTGGTGATAATGACTACCATGATCAGGTCCGGGTGCAGCCTGAGAACTTCCACATGCTTGATCGCGCCATTGTTGCGCGACGGAGCAGACACAAGCGCCAGCAGGCCGGTCGATTCTGCCAGCAGCGCCGCTGACTGCTTGAGTGCGTCTTCCACCTGTTCTCCCAGATCGCTCGGCTCAACTGCCTCGGTCAAATCAGGACGCCACTTTTGCCGGAACAGGCTGTCAACATAAAACCGGTATCCTTTGTCGGTCGGCACCCGGCCTGCCGAGGTATGAGGATGATCAAGATACCCCATTTCTTCCAAGCGAGCCAGCTCGCCGCGCACAGTTGAAGCAGACACGCCAAAATTCCCGGCCCGACAAAGGTATTTGGAGCCGGCGGGCCTGCCCGTGGCGATATGGTGCTCAACAACGGCAATAAGCAATTTTTCCAGTCTGGATGTAAGAGCGTCCATAAAACTTGGCTCAGGCGGCGCCACGGCCTCCTGCGGCCGTTTCCTCCCAGTTTTGCAAAAGACGCGCACATACTTCATTGGCGACAAAACGCCCGGCGCGCGTCAAATATATTTTACCACCGCCGGTCTTAAGGAATCCATTTCGTTGCAGGAGGTTTAACTGCAAGGGATCAATTGGGCCTTTATAGCCTGCGAGGGTTATTCCTGTTTTAAGGCGAAGCCCCAGCATTGCCCACTCGGCATCCTTTTGCGCGGGAGTCAGCGTCTCCCTGTGCCTCTCTTGCCTGTAGCCGCCGTCAATATAAAAGCCGATGTCCTCCACGTTTCGCCATCGTTCCAGCCCGACCGTGCTCCAGGCGCCCGCCCCAAGTCCCACATAATCGGCTCCGCCCCAGCAGGCCAGGTTATGCCGGCACTCCCATCCCGGCAGGGAAAAATTGCTGGTCTCGTACCAGTTATAGCCAGCCTCTACCATTGTATCAACAACCATTTCATAAAAACGCGGGGCGCTGACAGCCTGCTTTTCCAGCTCTGCCGCCCACTGCCGCTGAAAACTGGTCCCATCCTTCACCGAGAGCTCGTAGCAGGAAACATGTTTCGGCTCAAGAGCCATCACCCGGCGCACGTCACTTTCAAGATCGGGTATGGACTGGCCTGGAATGCCGAAGATCAGGTCAAGGCCCAGGTTGTCAATCCCCGCAGCCCGAAGAGCATACATGGCGGCCCCCACCTGCGCCGCATCACCTGCCCGTCCAAGATTTGCGCGCAGGCGGACACTAAAACTTTGCACCCCCAGCGACACCCGGTTCACGCCAGCGGCTGCCAGCCGTGCCGCCAGCCTGGGGGTAATCGTGGCGGGGTTTGCCTCTGCGCTCACCTCGGCGCCGCTACCCGATTTTTCTAACAGGCCGGCCAGCAGTTTCAGGAGCAAATCCTCTCCCAGCAGTGTTGGCGTTCCCCCTCCCAGATACACCGTCTCCAGGCTGCCAATAAGTGAATCTTCCTCTTTCAGCTCACGAATGACGGCCTCGACATATGCAGGCGCCAGCGTCAGCGATCCGGCGGTGGAATAAAAATCGCAATAATCACAGCGCCTGGCGCAAAAGGGCACGTGCGCATACAAATGGGTGACTTTTGTCATAATCAAAAAAAGAACAAATCTGGTCCGGATTTTTGCTTCTATGTTATCATTGCATTTGAAATGCCATTGACGCCAGCCAGAGCTTCATTCCCAGTTATGTCATCTGTTACCAATTTTAACCAAACAGGCGATCCTGTTTCAGTTTCTGCCCTGATGCTAAAAAACCGCCCTGCTCCGGGCAGGCTGATTGTCAACACATTTGATGTCCATGGTGTCAGGACCCGGCTGCTTAGCGACTCGCCCGCCATTGCCGGCGCCGTCAGCCAGTTGCTGGGCGCTTTCAGGCTCGATGATGGCGACAAGAGCGGCACACATGATACCGCACCTGATATCGAGGTGCTCCTTTCTGCAGTAGACGTCCTCGATGATGAAACAGCTTTCGTGCCGGCCGGCACGCCAATGATGTATGATTGGGACGTTGTCAAGATATACTACCGGGGAAAGCTCAGATACCTGCAGATGGGTCCGCAGGCATGGGTATGCGCCGACATCAGTGAGCGCAAGGCGGCCGGGTTCGTGCTCGGCAGCGTTCTTGAATCCGGTTGGCTGATCGCCCACCAGGTTTTCTTCCCCCTTTGGGGGCAATTGCTTAAGGAGTGCGGGGTCTATCCCTTCCATGCGGCCGGACTGGCCCGGAACGGCGGAGCCCTGCTTCTACCCGGCCGTAGCGGCAGTGGAAAATCCACCCTGACCCTGCGGCTGCTTAAAGAAGGCTACAGGATGCTTGGCGATGACATGGTCTTTTTACGACAAACAGAAGGCGGGGTGGAAGCGCTGTCGTTTCCGGAAGAGATCAACGTTACCGATGAAACGTTGAACATGTTTCCCGATCTGGCAAAGGTCAAGAACTTTACTGAAAACAAGTTGCGTCAAAAGTCATCTTTCGCCATCGAAGAGCTTTTTCCCGGCTGCGTGACCGGCTCCGCGCTGCCGACGTTAATGATATTTCCGGAAATCGTGGACGCGGGCAGGACGGAAATCTTGCTGATGGGCAAAACCGAGGCGCTGGCTTTTTGTATGCGGTTCGGGTTATTTTTTATAGACCCGTCCACTACTGTGAAGCACTTCGAGCTTCTTTCGGAGCTGGTCCGTCAGGCAGAGTGCCGCCGGATGCGCTCCGGCAGGGATCAGGATCAGTCCTTGCGCTCTTTTGAGGCGCTGCTCAAGCAGAGCCAGCATGGGGTCCCCGGCGAGAGGAAAGAATGATTAACAAAGAGCATTATCTGATCAAGGATAGCCAGGTTTTGTTTACCTCCATGGGGGAGGATGCCGTGCTGCTGCACGTTGAGCGCGGCGACTACTACAGTTTAAACCGGGTCGGCGCCCGTATCTGGGTGCTGAGCGACGGCAGCAAAACCATCGCAGACCTCGCCAGAACCATTACAAAAGAATTTGACATCTCGCAGGAGCAGGCAGAAAAAGACATCGCCGACCTGGCAACGCAGCTGGAAAAAGAGGGCCTGGTGAAATTAAGTGAAGCTCCTCAGGACCCTCAACCGGCTTAAAGACCCGCGCGACCTCTGGCTTTTCCTCCAGATCCTGTCAATGCTGGTAATCCTTCCCCGAAGGATCGGGCGCCTCAGTCTGCCTGTCCTGCTTAAGGAGATTGATCCCGGGATAAGCAGCCTTCCCCGGGACAAGGCAAAGCTGGAAAAAACTGTAGGGCTTGTGGATTCCCTGCTAAAGTACCGCGTCTTTCAGCGATATGGCAAGTGCCTGCTGCGCTCTTTGATCTTGTTTCGCTTCCTGCGCCTCCAGGGTTGGCCGGTGTCAATTTATTTCGGCGTGCGCAAGACGGAAGCAGGCGCAGCGGGCGTTGAGAGGAGAGTTCCTGTCAGCCTGACCCGCAACTTCAACATCACCGGCCACAGCTGGCTGGTATTAAATGGTAACCCCTTCCTGGAAGATAATGAAGGCCCCGGGGCGTTTACTGAAACATATTCGTTCCCAAGAAAAGCTACTCCCTGAGGGATCATTTCTGGCCGATAACGCCGATATTGTCGGCCAGATAGGGTAAAACTCTCGATATGAAAAGCGAGCTTTTCATATTGTTTTCCACGCCGGTTTTGTTGCTGTCCCCGTCATCATTGGCTTCGCCAGACCGTGAAGAAATTCTTTTTATCCAATGCAAGGCATTCCTTACCCCCCACCCATACGAGGCAGCCATACCCCACGCATAAGTGTTAACTACGCTGAAACCGCTACGCTCCATAATTTTCTCCAGCTGGCGCAGGCTGTACTGGGTTTCCCAACCGGCAAACCACGTTCCGCGACGTATAGCAATCTGTTTTCGAAGAGTGTAAAGGCTATACTTCTGCGGTACATCAACCAAAATGTGACCCCCGGTTTTCAATACGCGGCGTTGTTCCTCAAGGATTATATGCGGATCATGAAAATGCTCTAAGAATCCCTGATGAAAAACCAGATCAAAAGTTCCTTCCTCAAATGGCAAGGCAAATGCATCAGCTTTCACCAGGTTCAATTCGATGCCGGCTTGGCTAGCCAGCGCTTCACTCATTTTTAGCGCCTCTTGAGAATAATCCAAAACATAACTTTCTGCTCCATTTTGAGCCAGGAAGATGCTATCCGCTCCTCTCCCGGCGCCGACTTCCAAGGTTTTCCAGCCATAGGGGCTGCCCAGCGACAAAACGGATTTAACGAGCTTGTGATTTGGCTCAGTATGGCCTGAGTCCAAAAGCCAGAAGGTATCCCAGTGTTGTTTTGTTGATTCGGTCAATTAAATCGCCAAAAATATTGTACTCACTGAATCAGGGTTTGATCAACACAATCGATTTTCGCTGAGCGGCCTCACCCAGCGCTGCATAATGCAACAGGCTCACTGGCAGCTTGTTATCTTACCAGCAAAGGGCTTCAAGCGGCCCGCCCCGCCCAGAGCATGGCTTAGTTGCAGACTAGCTCTTCGAGGGAAAATCGAGCGATTCTCCGTTTGGGCCGGTACCCGACCCGGATAACGATGTGAAAAATTTGTCGACACCGGTCGGCACCTGATAAGCGACAGTAAATTTTACTTCACCGCCAGGATTTATATCTCCCAGAAATAACGGCATTGCCGTTGTGGCCAATACATTGCTCGAAGCTGCAATTGAACCTATGGCAACTGAATTTACCGGTTTTATCCCCTGGTTTTTAACAATGAAATCAACAGATAACAGATTGTTCAAATAATCCTGATAACTTTTCCAGTAAACATTTTGGTTGTTCACTGCAAGATCCAAGCTGGGGGCATACGGAACGCTTAACTGGTAATCACTGCTAACCGCCAGATTGCCATTTGCGTCGCGGCTTTTAACCTCGAATATATATGAGGATCCCGGCTGCAACCCGGAAATCTGAATTGCGTGACCTGTCGTAAGGGAGCCGTCTGCGCCTGAGTTATTCCAATTGCCTGGCCACCTGAGCCCGTTTGGGTCAAGAATGTCCACCTCGGAATCGGAAGCAACATCGGTAGTCCAGCTAATATGCTCAGAACCACTTCCGTTATTTTGCGCATTTACATTAGAAATATCAGGGCCGCCCCCGGGTGTCCCCGGGAACAGGTCGATACGATAGCTGTCGCTCCAGCTCGTCCCAGCGGAAAGCCACTTGTAACGGTTGCCTTCGGGAGGATTGCCTCCCCACCAAGCCATCCAGTTTATTTCCTGGGCGCCCGTTACACCTCCTAATTCAGAGCATTGTTCAGCAATTGCTTGACTCCCTGAGCCCCAAACTTGCACACTCAGCTTATATAAGCCGCTTCCCCGAAAACCCTGTCCATTGTTGTCTGCAGTCATTTTTACAGTTGGCGCAATTGGTGAGCCGGTAAAGGCTACCCAGTCGGCATGAAATGCATTTAGAATGTCCCAGGACTGGGCCGTTTCGTTTTCTATATTATCGTGCCCCAACAAGTAAGTTGCGTTATTTGGATCGTACCAGTTGCGGCCATATTTACTGAAGCGGTCCCAGCCAACATAATAACTCCAGCCCGAGCGAAGGGCCGGCTCCGCAAAATATCCGGAATTTATAATTGTCCAGGTTTCTGCTTCGTGAATTGCACCGCTTGGCTCGACCGTCCAAGTCTTTGAAACACTGTACCAGTCCTTTCCGGTTGACTGATTGTGTACATTTATGACAAAATTCAGGACGGCGTCGCCCTGACCGTCTGTGTAAGCCGAGTGAGATACAACGGTGCCGCTGGCGTTATTGTCCGAAATCAAGTCAGCAAAACCATTACTTTGATCGGCGCCCGGGGCGGAATCGTCTGCATAAATATCTGTCCCGCCAACGCCGCCAATGCCGGCCCAGATCGTCGTTGAGTTTGGATTCCCATAATTTGTAAAGGAGACTAAGTTCCGACCCTCCGACGGGTCCATTGGCTTGTAATAAAGCTCATATAAGTTTCCACCGCCCTGATTGTAATTCTCGGAGGGCAGAGCCTTATAATGCCAAACAGCTTTTACAGTATCGCCCTCAACTGTAACGCGCCCGTTAACAGAATCCTCAGAAATCACTAAAGGGCTGGGTGTTGCATCTGCTTTTTCAGCAGAAAGCCCGAAAATGAGGGTTAAAGAACTCACAGTGGAAGCAACGGCCAATATGACCGGAAAAAGCGGGAAGCTCCTGTGCACTTTTAACTCCTTCAGGCAACCAGGCTGTCTCCAAAGAGACCCTTGGTTTTGCGCCCCTGCCTCGCGACAGGTTTGCCCTTAACTGAAGCTAAGTGCGTGGGTGCGTGAGCACCGCCTCCCCTTAATGCACACAATATGAAAGCCCGTGTGCACCAGCCTCAAGATAATTCTTCATTAATAGATTCGGCACGGAGCCTGATAAAATTACATTTCTAGTTCGCTATTGCTCACAACCTCCTGATCTGAGAGCCTGCTCTGAAAGGCAATACTGATTTAATGGAAGTCACCGTCTAACATTACCTTTATATCTCTCGAGCGCGGGAATTTCTCCGGGGCTGGCGGTTTTCCTGAATCTTCCAGGTCCATCTCTATACGAAACCCAAGATTGATCGGAGCTTCAAGCCTTACAAGCATGTCAAAATAAATTGAACATATCCCTTATGAATATCCCGACGAAGTGGTGCTTTTGAAAGTGAAATGACCTACGAAACAATTCGTGCTGCTATGAGAGTTTTGGAATTATCTTTATGATTCGGTGCCATTGCCAATACCACATTGGGGCAGACAAATATTGAATCGTATAAAGTGCCTTGACCCGATAGAAGATAAGATATTAAAAATTATGCTACCCAGTGTTTGCCGTTCAATTACCGCCGTAATCGAGACAAAACCGGCGCAGTATTAAGCCTTGGCTCGCTTCTAACATTCCATTCCGCTCTGGCTTCCAAGCACATCGTCATATAAAGCCATCACAGCTCCGACCATTATTTCTTCGGAAAACTTATGCGCCACTTTTGCTTTTCCGCTTGCGGCCAACCGATGGCGTTCTTTTTGATCATTTGCCAGTTTTAAAATCGCGGTAGCCATACTGTCACTGTCTCCTGGAGGCACCAGGAAACCGTCCTCCTGATGATTAATAACTTCACGGGCACTTCCTGAGTCAGAAGCAATTACCGCTCGCTTAGCCGCCATGGCTTCCAATATGACAATTCCCAGCCCCTCCGGACGAACTGATGGCAAAATAAACAAATTGCATTTTTCCAAAAAAGGCCGTATGTCTGTTTGAAATCCTGTAAAGAAAACACAATCCTCGATAAGCAGCTCTTTTGCTTGTCTTTTTAAGCTATCCCTGAACGCAAAGCGATTACCGTAAATATCACCGACGATATACGCTTTCAAGCCAAGGCCTCCGGCTTTTGCTTTTGCAAGAGCCTCAAGCAACACATTTTGACCCTTATAAGAAGCCAGGCGTCCCACCGTCGTGATCACAACCTGTCCATCATCGCTCTCCTGGCCAACCTCATAATTTTGGATATTAATTCCGTCATGAATTATTATGCCTTTTTGCTTAAGACGATCAGAATTAAACTGGTCCTGTACTGCCGCGGTGATGAAGATGATACGCCGGGATAGTAACCGTACCAACGGCTGATGAAGCTGCAGAAAAAATCCAAATTCACTTAAGACCTCGCGAAAGTGCCAGACGTGCGGCGTGCGAGTCACAGCGGCTGCGAATGCGCCGCCCAGTGTGACGCCGGTATTTGTATGCACCAGGTCAAACTTTTCTTTCCGTATCAAACATACCAACTTGAATATTGAAACCGGAGCTTTAAAAAGCAGCTTGAAAAGACCACGGGCATTAACCATGTCACGCCTGAAAACTATGGTGTCGATAATATGAACTTCTGTACCGGCATTTCTTAGCTGGTCGACCAAAGGCCCCGGGCAAGGGAGCGCCGCATGAACCGCAGCCCCGCTATCCGCAAGCCCTCGGGCAATGCTGATCAAACATCGATCTGAGCCATAGAGCTCTGCAGAGGAATGGACCAGCAGGATTTTTTTTCCTGACAAGGTGGACAATCGACCTTAATTTCTACTATTCAACAAGATCAGCTTTATGGCTCTTATTGCCGGATTTGACAATCTGCGCAACAGCCACCCCAATATCTGGACTCAGAGCGAATGGATTGTTTTCCATTTCATTAAATCCGCTCGGCGTTTTAAAAGCTTTAAACATGCTAAAATCGTGTTGCAGATTTGTCATGGTTTGTAAGCCCGTAAATACATCGTCAGTGGCGCCCGTCCGTCGAGTCGGAATCGATCTCTCAATTCTAGACCGCATAACTACGGGAACCAGTGTTTACGCCCACCATCTATTTCAAGCCCTTAGAGCCCTCGAACCAGAAGGTCTCGAGTTCATCGCGTTAAGAGCCCCCAGGCCGCTGCCCCGGAAAAACATCCTGACAAAATTCGGCAATTTTGGAATCGAAGTCACCTGGCTTACGGTGCTATTACCCCTCGTTGCTCACCGCCTGAAGCTGGATTTATTTCATTCTCCAGCAAATGCTGTTTCTCCAACGCTGCGTATCCCGCAAGTCTGCACCATCCACGATGCGCATTTCATCACTAACCCCCAGGGGCGCGATCCCTTATGGCGGCTCTACGCCGACAGGACCTTCCGATACGCAGCGAGCCATGCCAGCCGCATTATCTGCGACACAAATTCAAGCAAAGCCGAAATTGTCAGGCTGCTGGGGGCAAACCCCGTTAATATTGACGTGATCCCCCTCGGGCTCCCTCACCGTAAAGCTTCTCCTGAAGATTATATGATCGCATCACGTCTAAAGCCGTACATTCTTTCAGTCGGAGCCACCGAGCCCAATAAAAACCTGGGGAACCTGGTAAAAGCATATGTCAACATCTGCAAAAAAGACCAGCATTTGGGACATAAACTTGTACTGGCCGGGCCCCCGGGCCGCGACCAAGGTCTACTGGAATCAATTGCAAATCGAGAAAAGATTAATGACCAAGTTATATTCCTGGGGCACGTTTCCGATTCTCTGCTGGCTGCCCTGTATGAAAATGCCTCACTTTTTGTATATCCATCGCTTTGTGAGGGTTTCGGCTTCCCCCCTTTGGAGGCGATGAGCTTCGGGCTGCCGGTTGCCGCTTCGAGAGCGCCCTGCATTCCTGAAATACTGGGAGAGGCGGCTCTCTACTTTAATCCGGTAAATGTCCCGGACATCGCTGCAAAGATGCAGGAGCTCTTAACAAGCGCCAAGCTACGCCATAAACTAATCCAAGATGGACTGGAAAGATCAAGTAAATTTACCTGGGAAAAGACAGCCTTAAAAACAATGAGAGTCTACCGCGCTCTGCTTGTTGCCAACAGATCGCAACCTACGAACCTCGACGCATGCGATGTCTGATAAAATTTACGCGTCAATTTTTTTGTTTTTTTTGGCTTCGGCTTCGCGAACGCTCCATCAGCCGCAGCGGATAATACTTAATCAGACCAAGAGACTTAGGCTGCTGGTAAACCTGTGCCATCCAATCGAAAGAGGGCACGATCCATCTTGCTTGATAACCTATCTTGTCCCGCACGCGCCCTGCCAGGGCAAAATTGATCAGATTCCAGCCACTAAATGGCTTATAAAAATAATAACATATCGCATCCTCATCACGTCCACGAAAATGATACAGCTGCCTGCGTGGCCAAACCGCCCGCCACAAAGCCTGCTGGAAACTATTAGGCCTAAGCTGCTCAAGCACTTCGTGACTGATCAGGGGAGTATCAAATAACTGCTCGATGTAAACGAGTGTCTGAAATACAAAGGAAATGACTTTCTCTCTTTGCGCAATCGACGCAAACAAATTCCAGTCAAGATCCTGATTCTCATTCAAATATTCATTAATATCTACGATCCATTTTAATCGGGAGCAGCCGTGCCTGTTTGCATGCACCAACAGGTGAAGTAACTGATCTTCTGCCCCCAATACCCTCCTGCCCACGCCGCCGATTTCGACCCAGCGAGAACGATCCCAAACGCCAGCCATGTCTCGCATGCCAATACCCACGGTAAATAAATCGAACTGAAACTCGAGGTAGGTTCCCGCCGGCGAGACAAACTGAACATGCGTCTTCACATCATAGCGGGTTAGTTTCGGAGGTAAAGGCTTCAACTCATCCGCGAGCGATTTATAGTTCAACTTCGCCAGGACGTTACATATTTCTTGCCAGTCTGACTCCCTGGCAATAACATCAACATCAGAAAGCGGCCGTAACCCCAGGTCGCCATAGAGAGTCTCAGCCAAGACAGCTCCTTTTAGCGTTATCAACTCAACTCCAGCTTGATTTAAGGCTTCAGCAACCTCTTGAAACTGCGCCAACTGTTTCATCCCCATGGCGGTCATCCTCAAGTAGAATGACTGCAACCTATCAATAACTGCAGCGGGTATGTCTTTCTTGGCAGGAATCGATAACAAGTGCTTTAATAACAAGCCGGCAGTGCCATGATAAATACTCGCGGGAACAACTTTATCCCAGTCAATCTCTTGACGCAGCAAGCGCTCCAACTCGGCAAGCCTGTGATCAGCGAGATGTAGCCGCGCCGTCGAAACCAATAGCCACCACTCGGCACTGCCAATTGGAAGAAAGACGTTGGAATCCGGTTGATGTGGCATGATGATACCTAAGAAAATTTCTCAGTCATAAACCCACTGAATTGCACCGATTGTGCTTGTGATTACTAAAACTAGCCAGTCCTGGAACATAGTTACCACCAATCCGCCTGCAACCCTAATCTTAAAAACCATTTTTTAACTGCAAGCTTGGAATCATAAGCTCCCCGTACGGACTGACACCTGTTTCTGGACAGGGGAGTATTTCAAATGGATCTCCTGGAAGGACAAAGTTGCAACTTCAAACAACCTTGACTTGCGACTTGGATTCTGCAACCCCTTCCCTGCGGGCAACTTGGGATACCGCCACCGCCATCCCTGAAAATATCCAGAAGAATCCCAACCACATGAATGATGATGCCTGGGAAGAAATTAACATTGCTACGCTGCCAAGGCCAAATCCAACCAGAGAAGCACGATAAAAATTATCTTTAGTCCTTAGGTACCCTCTTGTTATTTCCAGAAAAATGCCGCCTTGTATCCACAAAAATATCATTAGACCAATAATACCGGTGTCATGAAGAGCCTGGATTACAGAGCTATAGACCCACCCCTGAGATTTAGCCTTTTCCTCCTCAGACGCCCCGTTTTCAAGAGAATTAGTATCCAGAGACATTGTGCCTTTGCCCAGAAGCGCGGAGCTGCGCCAATCTTCGATGGCCAATTTCTGTGCCTGTACCCTAGTTTGACCTGATCCACCGCTGAAATCCAGGAGTGCCCCAACCCGTTGGCTTATCACTCCGGAAGAGAGGTTGTTCGCAAATGGGACAATAACTACGACAACAATTGCTGTTATTGCCAAGGCAGCCACTGCCGCGCGCGGATTAAAGATATTGCGAGCAGGCTTTTGGAGAAAAATAAGCAACATCAGCGCAATAGCGAATCCCACCCAAGCTGCGCGGGTAAAAGTCAATGCGAGCACAACAAGGATAAGTATCAGACTTACAATGGCAACGCCTCTTTTTATTAAATTTATTGGCGAGGTCAGAAAGCTTAAAAACATCAAGCCAATCACTGCTTCGAAAGCCCCCAGGAAGTTTGGCTCTTCAAACGTGCCCTGCAAGCTCAATGTCCCTACCTGACGGGAGCCTACGCCGCCCAAATTGACGCCAGCGTGATTAGCAACAAAAGCAGCCAGCGCGTAAGCAGCCTGAACAACCCCTAGTGCCAACAAGATTTTGACTGCCCTTCTCAGCCTGTCCGGGTGATCCTGAAGAACGGAAACACTTATGATATACATCATCACATAGACGCTAAGAAGTAGGACGTCTTTATACCTGCCCCCTCCATTGGGTGAATACAAAGTGGCGAAGAAGTTGACAGCAATGAATAAAATCACTGGAAATAAAAGCGGCACCTTATTGAACCGCCTCTTTCCAATAAGCAAAGCCAGGATCCAACCTGCCATTATAATGATCAAGACAACCTGGTCGGGACGAATGCGCGTACCGCTAATACCATAATACCTTAACCCACTCATCGTAGTAGCAACTAGTAAGACCAGCCAAGCGTTATAGCCATCCAGGCTGACAATGAATAGAACAAAGACTCCAAGCAGCAGTAAAGAAAATAACCAACCAAGGTTTAATATCTGTATCAGGATTAAACCGGCAATCAACCCCAGCAGCAACTTGCCGGCTGCTGCCGGTTTAAGATTTTCCGTTACCTCAGTTTTTTCAAAGCCGCTCATGTCAATTCTTCTAAATCACTTTGCGAAACTGTTCTCAGCCTCACACTCTAGATCCCGTTAATGGATGGCAATCGCTGAACAATTCGAAATGCTCGTCAAGCTTAGTGCCCGCCTAGTAGAGCAAGGCCTGACCACCGGGCATCAGCTTGTGATAGAAAGGCAGGGACTTGACTATCCATTTCTTATTGAAACGAGGGTACGGCCAGAGCAAGCAAGCTTTCACGAAGATACCATTGCGAGAACTGTCGCGTTACCCCCTGTTTGCTTACCAAGCCCTGGCTCCTACTGAAACCGAATCAACGCTAAGGGACGGGCCGCCACGACTTGCGCACCGCCTCGGCCACGAAAGCCAATACTATTCCGGCAACCACGCTGATTATAAGTCCGATGGCCACCTTCTGCGTACCAGACATTCCAGAACCTGAATAGGTGGTCGCCGGGTCTACCACCCGTATGTCGGCTGCATTTGCCTGCTGATCCAGCAGATCTTGGTACTCTTTAACTATTAAATCTCTTCGATCCTGCAGTGCTTTAATCATGCTCTCATCAGGTTGAGTCTTAGCATTTTGGGCGCTTATTTGGGTGTTGACGTCATTCAATTGTTTTAAGACTACCCCCTGAGCATTGGCGGCGCCAGAATTGCTTGCATCTTTAATATAATCCACAAAAGCATTTGCGACCGAGTTAGCCAGTAACTTGGCCTGTTGAGAATCAGAATCAGACACATCAATTTTTATCACGGGAGTATTCGGCGCAACTGAAGAAGATACAAGCGTGCGTAACCGCTCAACGGGCCAGCCCAGTCCGGCTTTATCCAGCGCCGCTTGCATCACTGGTTGAGATGTAACAAGCTCTGCATACACATCGCCAACACGCTCGCCACCCTGAGCCAAGCTGACGCCGGCAACGTTCGATGAGGCAATCTGGGTCAACCCTGGCATTACTTTGGCCTCCGCAACGTAGGAAGCCGGACTACGAATAACTGAGACCACAAGATACGCAGTCACGACAACCACAACCACCAGCACCATCCACTTCCATTTTCTAATTATTCCAATAAACTCAACGAGATCCACTAATTTCCTTTCATGTCTTGTTTAAACAAATACAAATTTATCTTTTTGATTCCCCACCTTTTTCGCCCAAGTTCCATCAGTCAAGCAGAAAAAAGCTATTCCTCCTGCATCGAAACTTCAAACCGACGCGGAGATCACTTAATTTAATACTGATCGAAGGTTGCGTTGCATTAAAAAAACCTTCTGGTAAAACCCGGGGTACAGCCACGCCAGCAGGTCCGAGTTGATCAGCTATGTTCCAAGCGTTAAGCTCCCTGCATACTATTTCGATATTATCTATGAGCTTACTTTTTCTCGTCGAGAATCCGCTCCGAAATATCGCTATCTTGCCTAGCTGCGTTGTCGGTTTCGGCAATATTAACCAACCACTTAAGCAAGAAGCAGCCAAGCCGTTCGGTCAGCCTACCAGTTGCAGTTACTGGGTTTCTAAACCCAAAGACAGTATTTTGATACTGCTGGTTTCTGAGTCCCAAGTATGCTTCCAAGGCTTCATCTGACTGCACATTCATATAACTAGAGTAAACAAATCAAATTGAAATTCCAAGCATTCAGCGCGGGCCAAATCATCTGAACGAATTTACGGCTCCTCCGGAAGACAAACTGGTGTTTCGCCTCGCGCAGCTGAAATCTCCGCCCGGGCTCTGACCATTCCGGCTGACATCCAAAAAACGACCATGATCGGCCAGGTTAGCAATATATCGACGGTGAAGCCATTTATGAGAACCGCCGCCATGCTGGCCGCAATGGTCACAACCGCGCCGGAATATTTCAAGCCTTTCCGGATTAATCGCCAGGCCTGGATGCCAATCAGTGCCAGCGTAGCACCAAGCAGGAAAAAACCCACCAGCCCCTCCTCCACCAGCGTGTTGAGATAAAGGTTGTCCACAGGAATGGCTTTTTCTGGATGCTGGTCACCTTCCCTAACCATGATTTGAAACACACTCTCAGCTCCCTGCCATACGCCAACGCCGATCAATGGGTGCGCAGCAATAGAAGCCGGGGAATGACTCCATTGGATCCAGCGCAGACCAAAACTCTCCATCTGCCGTTGCTGAGAAACAACGTTATAGCTAAGATCGCGATACGCACTCAGGCCCACTGTCGCCATCGCTGCTAGACAGCTAACGAAAACAACAATCAAGCTTATCTTCAAACGAGAGGAAATCTGCCGTCGCTGGCGAGCAAGAAAGAAAAGTGCAAATACAAGAACAACCAACGCGGCAATCCAGCTACCCTTGCTAAACGTAAACAGCAAGGCAGCCAAAGTCATCATCACCGCAGCCCCCCAAAGAACTTGTTTCAGACGCGCAGATGCGCGCACGAAAAAAAATAGCAGGAATGGGACTACTTGCACCATGAATAATCCGAGAGCTGGCGGGTTGCCTAGCGATGAGCTGCTGCGATGATACGGTGCACTCTCCGCCTTTATCGGAACTTTCTCAGCAGTTATTCCGCCATAAATGATGTTTTTCCCAACAAAATGCTCAACAATGGCATAGCTGGCAATGATCACTCCCAACATCGCCAAGGTATAAAAGATTGTTTTCACTGCAACTGGATTTTGGGCAACGACAGCAACCCCGTAATAAAGCAATACCGTATAGCCGGCAAGAGCCAGCACTAACCCCATATTGCTGGCGCTGGTAGCAAAAAGGAGGCCCGTCACAGTCACAAAGCAGACATTCGCCAACAACGCCAGATCAATCGTGCCCAGATGGAGTTTCCGGCGATGGCGCCATAAATAAAATGCGACTGGTGAAGCCGCCAAAGCAAAGAGAACTAACATGGGTATTATGCGGACGCCGCCGATGCTTAGCTTTAAACTCGAATAGGATTCGGGATAGAGCAACGTCGCCGCAACCAAAATAACAATGGTGACGAGAGCTACGTTGAACAAACTACCACCAGCAGCACGCTTCGCCACGGCGGCTCGCATCAGTTCTGAATTCTTACTCGGTTTGTTCATTTATTTCATCTGGCAGATTCGACCTTGCCAGACGACTTTTAATGAGTTGTAGCACAGTTCTGTCTTGTTCATTTACACCAAGAACAAAAGTTAGCAGAGTATAAGAAATCAACAGTGCGACGATTGAGCTCGCCAGCGGTGCGAGACCCAGTCCATGGTTTATGAACCGTTTTTCCAGAAGCACTAATAGCGCTGCCCCGAGGCCGGCCAGCGCCGGTTTTAAATATTGAAAGTCGTAGGCATGCATCCGCATAATTATCCACACTTCAAGTGCTCTCATTACATTGATAACGCCGATACCGATAGCATTCGCAATTGCAGCCCCAATGATTCCATAACTAGGAATAAGTATGAAACAAAGAACGATATTGAACAGTAATGAAGTGCTTACATTAAACAGTTCCATTCTGGAATGACCAGACATAAGCACCATAAGGCCCGCGGTGCCAGTGCCAAAATTAACAAGCTGCCCCAAAACCAACACTATCAGCGCACCGCTGCCGGCGCCAAAGTTGCTACCAAATAAATGCATAACCGAATCAGCAAAAAGAACCAAAATCAAAAAGATCGGTAAATTACACATAAATATCCAGCGACCGACAGTTTTAAATAACGATTGCAATTCGGACTTGCAGCCTCTGTTATAAAGATCTGCAATAACTGGTGTAAAAACAGTCGCGAAGGCCAGCAAAATAGCCTGGCTGCCGGTGATTAGGCGTAATGCCGTACCGTAATAACCAGCATCGGTGGCGGTTCCAAGATAACCAAGAAGCAACAAGTCAGTATAAAGAAGAACCATCCCAAAAATATTGGAAAAAGCCAAAGGGAATGAATACCGGAGCATACGGCCGGCCAGTCCTGGTTCATCTTCAATGCGCCTGACTCTGACGCGCCCCTTCATTCCTGGAAGCACCTGTATCACAAACCATAGCGACATCCCCATCGCTATCACCACAGAAGCAACATTAGCCCACACGACGCCGGCGAGACCGGCACCTGCTGCAATCGCCACAATCGAAAAAACAAATTTGAGGACCTGTTCACCAATATCTCGGCTATAAACCTGATATTGCATCCGATGCACACCCTGAGTAGCCGCATTAAACAGACGGGCAGCTACCCAGAACGGAATGGAAATAGCAAAAATCTGCACCAATATCACGGCAGGTATGCTGCCGTCGAGAAAGATTGCTGATAGCCAAGAAGCCAGGATAATAATAGCGACAGTAACGATTATGCTGATGCCAACCCCTAACATGACGGCTGCGCTCAGTATTTTACGAGTCTCCCCATATCTTCCCTCTCCTGTCAACATGGATGTATAACGGACAACGCCAGAATCAAGGCCTACCGTCGCCACAAGCCCCATGATATTGATCATGCTAAACATGATGAAATATTGCCCTAATTGTTCTGCTGACAAAGACCGAGCAAGCAACAATGTATAACCAAAAAGAAGAAGAGATCTGCTGGCGGCTCCAAAAAGATTGATTGAAGCACCTTTAGCAACACGGGGAAGATAAGCTGATGTCTGATTTACGTTGAAGGCCACGATCGCTACAAATCTAAATGTATCCTAAATCTTTAATCGCACGAGTATAACTTTCTCTTCATCGGTACCGTAACCAATCTGAATCGAGGCCTATGACAGCAATCGGTACCACTATATCGATGATCCAAATAAAATGTAGTACCGCCCTAGCTCAGTCGCAGACAGAATCCTGGCAAGTGCGGCGTGTAAACATAGAGAAGAATTGCCCTGCTTGCGACACCGAAGAGATTAATTTAGACACCTTTGGCTGCACGTGGAAGATAAGCCGGTGACTGCTCCCTGGGCCCTGCGCCTTTTTCAAGGCATCAAGATTTTCCATGTTCCGGTTCAAAGCTGCCAGTCTGTTTCTAATTTAAATTAAGGGAATGCCGCACCTTAAGCCACTACTCTCAGTTAAGCATGAACGAAAGGGGGCCGCAAGAAAGATATCGAACGGGAAGTGCTAACATTGGAGGAATATTCGCCAAAAGCTGCTTAAATGTATCCGAGGCCCTGCAACTTTGAACGCATGGCTTCTTCTTCTTCCTGGCTGTATGCCTTCTCTCCGGGAGAACCTGATTGCGGGTTATGATTGTTCGCAGACGAAGATCTGTCTGGCTTTTTAACAAGAGCTTTCCCCAAAATTGAGCCATCATAGTCAGCCTGGCCCGGAAGACCAAGCAGAACGCCGACTGTTGGCGCCAAATCCAGGATGCTTGCTTCCCCCAGGTCCCCCGAATGTATGTCGGGGCCCGCCATGGCCAGCATTCCTTTCACCCTGTG
>JACWAD010000032.1 GCA_014874175.1 Thermoleophilia bacterium | reverse complement strand
TTGGACTTGGCCATCGTCTCCTCCTTTGATATTGGTTTGGTCACCGAATATCTTGGAGACGATGGCCGCTCTTCCTCTCGCGGCTGTTAGAATTTACAGAAGTTTAAGGGCGCGACCCAAAGCAGTTCCGGCCGCAGCTGAACTTGCTATAATTTAGATGTTTCTAGGGCGTCATTTCATAGTTTCTTTGAGGTCCCGTGTCTGCAAAAGGCCACCCTGGTCTTCCCCCGCCTCAGGAGCGAGAGCAGCGTCTGGGCGCCGCTGCCGCTGATCGCTTTGGCGCACCTGAGCGCTGTTTCCTTGCTTTATTATAATTCATTACGATAAAATATTTGTAAGATATAGACATCAAAGTAAGGGATGTTGATCATGGCTTTTCGTTCTACAATCACCAGCAAGGGGCAGACGACCATTCCCAAAGAAGTGCGCAGGACTATGGGGCTTAAAGCGGGCGATGGCCTGGTTTATACAGTCGATGGCGAGCGTATTATTGTGCGCCCGGTGCGGGGCACGCTCCTGGCTGCATACGCTTCCGTAATGCCTAAAAAACGGCCCGAAGAGTTTTCCTCCTTGCGCGCCCAGGCCAGAAAAAAGCGGGCTCGCCGCATAGCCACAGAAAAATAGGATCCTGCAGGTGGCGCACTTTCTCGATGCAAACATTTTCCTTCGCTTTCTTACCGGGGATGATCGGTTTAAGGCTGCCGCCTGCCGCGATCTGATCAGAAAGACAGTTGATGGTGAGGTTGAGCTTGAGACTCATCCGCTGATACTGGCTGAGGTTGTCTGGGTGCTGGAATCTTATTACAAGCTTCCCCGCATGCAGATAGCAGAAAAGCTTGACTTGATACTAAATACGCCAAATTTAACCATCGCTGACGGCAACGCTTTTTCCGAGGCAGTTGAACTTTATTCCCAGTCGGCTCTGGATCTGGCGGATTGTTTTGTCGTCGCGCTTGCGACGCGTGCGGGCTCGGCCCTGATAAGTTACGACGCCGGTTTTGACAGGCTTCACGGTGTAGTGAGAAAAGAACCGGAGGACATCAGATGATATTTATCTCTCCGTGGCCGATTCATCTTTTCTTGGGTTTGCGGATATGAACAAGAAAGTCGCCCTGGTCTTCCCCCGCCTCAGGCGCGAGAGCAGCGTCTGGGCGCCATTGCCCTTGATGGCGGTGGCGGCGCCTTTGCAGAAGGCGGGTTTCGCCGTCGAGATCGTCGACGGGCGCGTTATCAATCCCCACCTTCCTGACATTCTCGAAGCGGCCGGAGGGGCGCTCTACGTCGGCCTGTCGGTGATGACGGGTCTGCAGATCCGTGACGCCGTGGCAATCTCGCGGGCGGTGAAGCGCTCCTTCCCGGAAGTGCCGGTTGCCTGGGGCGGCTACCACGCCAGCATGCTGCCGGAGCAGGTGCTGGCCGAGGATTACGTTGACGTCGTCATCCGCGGCCAGGGGCAGATTGCCGCCACGGAGCTGGCCCGGCGGCTGGCGGCCGGCGGCTCTCTGGAGGAGATCCCTGGCCTGTGCTACAAGCAGGACGGCCAGGCGGTAATTGCCGAGCACCCGGCGCTGGTCGGTCTGGACCAGTTTCTGCCGACGCCCTACGATATCATTGACACGGAAAAGTATATGGTCAATGACATCGCTCCGAGGACGATGAAGTACTTCTCATCGCAGGGCTGCCCCTTTGGCTGCGGCTTCTGCGCCGAGACCTCGATGTACGGCCGCGGCTGGAAGGGCTTCTCCGCCCAGCGCGTTGTTGATGACCTCGAGAATCTGGTGAGGACCTACGGCGTCAACGGCATCGATTTTGCTGACACCAACTTCTTTGTCAGCAAGAAGCGCGTGCGCGCCATTTGTGAAGGCCTGATCGAGCGGAAGCTGAACCTGAAATGGGCTGCCGATGTGCGCACCAGGCAGTTCATTGACTTTCCCGAAGATCTGCGCCAGTTAGTCCGCGACGCCGGCTGCCGGCGCCTGCTTCTGGGAGCCGAATCAGGCTCCCAGGAAGCGCTTGAGCATATCGGCAAGCAGACGACCGTGGAGGATACGCTTAAGGTGGCGCGCATCTGCAACCGGCTGGGCATCACAGCCCGGTTTACGACCATGTTCGGCTTCCCCGGGGAGCCCCAGAAGGATATTGAGGCGACGCTAATAATGATAGAGGAGATCAAGGCGATAAACGAGGAGTTCGAGGTGCACGGATTCTTTTTCGCTCCTTATCCGGGGGCTCCCATGTATGACGAGGCAGTGCGGCTCGGTTTCGTGCCGCCCGCGCGCACCGGGGCCTGGGCCGACTTCGATCTCACCGAGCTGCACACCCCCTGGGTGGACCCGGTCTACAAGGAAAAGGTTGACATGATTATTGATTTTTATATGCCTTTCGCCTCGCCGGGCCCTGAGCTTAAGGCAAAGATGGGTGCCGGCGGCGTCAAGGGGATGGCTTACAGGGGGATGCACCAGCTGGCCGCCTGGCGGGTAAAGAAGCGGGATTTCCGGGCGCCGCTGGAGTGGCGGCTGAAGCAGTGGAAGGCAGGGCGATAGAGAAGTTGTTAGTCGTTCTGGGCGGCAATAACATTACCTGTCATCCTGGGCCGAAGGCGAAGGATCCCGGGTCTGGGTGAATTGAATGATCAGTAATAATGCAGATGGTTAGGATATGAACAGGGCTGACGAAAGCACAAATCTTCCCGATTTTGCCGGCGCCGGGATGCCAGTCGACTGCACCGTCTGCGGCTCGGCTGACGGGAAACCCGCCTGGGGCGTCAGGGACACGCTGCTCGGAACGCCCGGGCGCTTTAAGATTGTGCGCTGCCCCAAGTGCGGAACGCTGAGGATGTCGCCGCGGCCGCCGATTCAGGAGCGGCGGCGCGCCTTCTCTGATCTCTATCCCCTTTTTGACTGGGCGCTGGGGCGCAAGCAGGCCGAAGCCCATGCGCGGATAGCCCGCTTCACATCCCAGATCGCCGAAATAAACAGGCGTCATGCTCCCGGCCGGCTGCTGGACGTCGGTTGCGGCGACGGTTACTTCATGCTGGGGATGAAAGAGCGCGGCTGGCAGGTGCGCGGCATCGAGCTTAACGAAAAAGTTGCCGCCTATGCCCGCGACAGGCTTGGCCTCGACGTGGTCGCCGGCGCCGAGCACGAGGTGGAGTGGGGCGGGCCCTTCGATTGCGTCACCCTGTTTGGCGTCCTTGAGGATGTGGATGATCCGGACGCTTGTCTTCAGCGCTGTCTCAATAGCCTGGCGCCGGGCGGCCTTCTGGTGGTGCAGACACATAACATCGCTTCGTGGGAGGCCCGCCTCTTCGGGGCCTCCTGGTTTAACGTGGAGGCGCCCCGCCATGTCTGGCATTTTACGCCGGCAAGCCTCAGGCGCCTGCTGGAGAAGAATCGCCTGCAGATGGAGGATTTGCTACACTATTGCGCGGCATATGTTACTGAAAAAAGCATCGAGAACCGCTGGGGGAGGCCGTTTCCTTCCTCCAGCCTGGACCGCGCCTTGCGCCGGCTCATCATCACGCCTGCAGCTAGAATTTTGCCCCGCCTTCGGCAGGGCATCATGATCGAGGCATACTGCAGCGCCGCCGGGCCGGACACCGCCGCTGGCGCTTCTGGCAGGGCGGGCGGGGCCATATCGCCATCATGAAGTTTCTGCTATTCTTCCCGCTTACAAACAAAGACAACAGACATAAGGTCAGCCCGCCGCTGAGCCTGCTGGCGCTGGCGCGCCCCCTGATGGACAGCGGTGTTGACGTTCAGATAATAGATGCCAGGGTTCAGCCCGGCTATAAGGAAAGAGTGCTGGCCGCCATGGCGGACTCCGATCTCCTCGGAGTCAGCTCCATGACCGGCTACCAGATTGCCGACGGCCTGGAAATTTCCGCGGCCGTCAAGGAGAAGTTCCCGGATAAGCCGGTTGTGTGGGGTGGATACCATCCTTCGCTGCTGGACGGCCAGACTGTCATGGACCCGCGCATAGACATTGTCGTCCGCGGCCAGGGAGAGGAGACGATGGTGGAGCTGGCCCTGTACTTGGGGGGAAAACGCGGGCTTGATCAGATCGACGGCCTTTCCTATGTCAGGGACGGGGAAGTAATCCACAACAGGGCGCGGAAAGTGGCAGACATCAACAAGTTTCCCCCCATGCGCTACGATCTTGTTGACGTGGAAGCCTACATGGATTTTAACCGCCGCGTGCACGGCGACACCCGCCGCGGCTTAAGTTACGTCTCCAGCTTTGGCTGCTCGCATGCCTGCGGGTTTTGCTCCAATCCGGAGGCGTACGGGCGTAAATGGAAAGGGCTCAAGTCCGAGCGGGTCATTGCGGAAGTGAGCGGCCTGGTGGAGCGCTACAACCTGGACCGGGTTTACTTTGATGACAACAACTTTTTTGCCTCCAAGAAACGGGTGCGCGAGATCTGCCGGGGCTTTAAGGAGGCGCGGCGCCTTCAAGCGCCGCGGCGGTTCGAGTGGTTTGCCACCATCCGCCCTTCGCAGGTGCTTGCCTTCAGCGATGCTGATCTGAAGCTGATCCGTGACAGCGGCTGCACCAAGTTCATGATGGGAGCGGAATCCGGGGATGACTCGGTGCTGAAACTGATCAACAAGGGCAACGAGGCCGCCGACGTGCTGGAGGCGACCCACTGCTGCCGGGACCACCGGATTCAGCCTTCCTATGTCTTTATCCTTGGCTTTCCCACGGAGAGCTGGGAGCAGATGCAGGCAACGCTCGACTTCATGAAACAGCTGAAGGAAATCTACGCCGACACGCGCACCACGACGCTCTTTTTCACGCCTTTCCCGGGCACGCCGCTGACGCGGCTGGGCGAGGCCAGCGGCTTCACAATGCCGGCGTCGCTTCAGGACTGGGCAGCCTACGACGCCCGCTCCGTCCAGACGCCCTGGATCAGCCCGAGGCAGAAGGTTAAGGTGAAGCAGATTGCCGATTTTTACATTCCCTGGGCTTACCCGAACCAGCTCGGCCGCGAGAAGATGGAGGCCAGCCGGGTGAAGCCGCTTTACCGGCTGTTTTCCGCGGCCTGCCGCCTGCGCGTCGGCGCCGGTTTTTACTCGTTGCCGTGGGAATGGCATCTTGCCCGCAGGCTGAAGTTGACCTAAAGGAAAAATCTGTGTTTGAAGATGTCGACTGTGCCCTTTGCGGCGCCCGCGACGAGGAGCGCCTGTTTCCAGCTCGGGACAAGATGTTTCCGGGGCAGGAGAGGTTTAGCGCCGTGCGCTGCCGCCGCTGCGGGCTGGTCTATCTGAACCCGCGTCCAGCTGCACAGGCCCATGCCTCTTATTACGGGGATAGTTATTTTTACTCAGCCAATAACGCCGGCGCCCCCAGCCGCTTGAGCATTACCGGCCTGTGATTGAATTTCTGGGAGCTGAAAGCAATAACAATAAAACGGGAAAGGTACTAGACGTCGGCACCGGCAACAGCCCGTTCCTGCCCCTGATGCGCGAGCGGGGCTGGCAGGTTGCCGGCACCGAGGTGGACGGGGCGCTGGTCGATTATTTCCGCCGGCGGCACGGGATAGAACTTTTCTGCGGCGAGCTCGAGGACGCCGGATTCGCTGGCGGCAGCGTGGATGCAGTTACTATAATGGGAGTGTTGGAACATGTTTCCGACCCCCGCCTGCTGCTTGAGGAGGCTGGCAGGATTCTCAGGCGCGGCGGAGTAATGGGGCTCTGGTGTTTTAACCGCAGTATTGAAGCCGTTTTGCTGGGCAGGTACTGGCTTGGCTTTGACGCACCCCACCATCTTTACAGCTTCTCCCGCCGGACGCTGGAGCAGTTGCTGGGCGAGGCCGGGCTGGTGGTCGAGAAAGTCTGTTTCCGGCCGGTTTGTTACCTGGTCTACAGCGCCGTGTGGGCGGTGGCGCGGCTGCGCGGCCGGGTGCGCGGCTCGGGGGGACCTGTATATGTGCCCAGGCTTCCCGCTCCGCTGGAGAAGGCGAGCCTGCCGCTGGGAGCATTACTGGCAAAAACAGGCAAAAGCTCAAACATGTACGTTTTTGCACGGAAAAAAGCTTGACATGAATATAGTTGACAGACAGATAAACTATGATCGTCGCGGCAAGAAAAAGGTAGTCCTTTTCTTCCCGACGCCGGCCTACGGCCACTACCGCATCGAGCTGGGGCTGGCGATCGCGGTGGTGGCGGCGCCGCTGGAAGGCAAGTTTGACCTGCGTCTGGTCGACGAGCGGGTGACGCCCAATTACGAGCAGGCGGTGCTCAATAATCTGGATGATGCGGTCTGCGTCGGCATCAGTTCAATTACCGGTTACCAGATCAAACGCGGCATCGCCATGGCGCGCCTGGTGCGGGCGATGGACCCGGAAGTGCCGATCGTCTGGGGAGGCTACCACCCCTCGCTTTTCCCGGAGCAATGCTGCCAGTCGCAGGCCTGTGACGTTGTCTGCGTCGGCCAGGGCGATGTTACCTTCCCTGAGATAGTAGAGTCGCTGGCGGCGGGCAAGCCTCCCGAAGGGGTGGCCGGGTCAGTTTACTGGACCGGGAGCGGCGTTGTCAGCAATCCGCCGCGGCCGCTGGCCAATATCAATGACGTTCTGCCGGCGCCCTACCATCTGCTGGACGTCAACCGCGCCATTGCCCTGAACCAGAGCCAGAACCACGAGAGGATCCACACGATCGAATTTCATTCCAGCCAGGGCTGCCCGGGCAAGTGCGGCTACTGCGCCGATGCGCAACTGTATCAGCGTCACTGGACAGGCCTGGATGCGGAGCGCGTCGTTAAGGAAGTATCGCAGATAGTAAAGACTTACAACCTGGACCAGGTCAACTTCAGCGACGCCAACTTTTTTGCCAACCAGAAGCGGGTGCAGGCAATCTGCGAGGGTTTTATCCGGGAGGGCCTCGGAATCCGCTGGGTGGCTTCGGCGCGGCCGGACACGTTTCACCGCTTCAAGCCGGAGGTACTTGAGTTGATCCGCAAGAGCGGCTGCAAGCGCATCATCGTGGGTGCCGAGTCGGCGGCCGGGCCTGTGCTGGAGTTGATTAACAAGGGCGCCACAGCCGAGGATCACCTCAAAACTGCCCGTGTCTGCCGTGATTACGGCATCGGTGGCACGTTTACGTTCATCACCGGCTTTCCGCATCCGCCGGGAACGCCGCCGCAGGAGACAACCGAGGACCTGTTAAATTTCATCGAGAAGATAAAGCAGATTTCGCCGGATATCAGAACGAAAATCTTTGTCTTTACCCCCTACCCGGGTACGCCACTTTACGACCTTGCAATCAAGTACGGGATGCCGGAGCCGGGCTCGCTGGAGGAATGGGCGGATTACAATCCGGCCACACTGAAAGAGAGCGTCTGGGTGGGGCCGGAGGAGAGGCGGCTGATTGAGAAGGTTAACGGTTTTTATTATCCGTTTGCTTATCCGGACAGCAACATGCAAATGAAGCTCGGCGACGGCGGTCTGAAAAAGATTCCATATCATGTGCTGCACTCGCTGGCCCTGGCGCGGACACGGCATCACTTTTACAACCTGCCGTTTGAATGGATGCTGTTCAAGACTTTTAAAAAGCAGACCTTTGAGCCAATCGCGTAAAAGACCGTTTAACGTTTCATGTTTAACGTTTCACGGGCTCCATTGAGATTTTACGTGAAACGTTAAACATTAAGCTTAAAACGAAAGATTAGAATGTCTCTAAAAACCACAACCAAATATATTGTCAAAAACAAGCTTTCCCGCGTTAGCGAGTTAGCGATGGATTTTCCTTCCCGCATCAACATCGAGCCCACCAACCGCTGCAACCTGCGCTGCCGCATGTGCCCGCGCCAGGACCTGACCCGCCCGGTGGGGGAGATCAGCATGGACCTCTTTGACAAGCTGGCCCAGGAAATATCGCGCCAGGCCCCGGTGGAGGTGCGCCTGCACAAGGACGGCGAGCCACTCAAGAACCCCAGGATCTTTGACCTCATTGATCATATCAAGACGGTGGCGCCTAGCACCCTGCTTAACATGGACACCAACGCCCTGCTGCTGGATGACGAGAAAGCAGGCAAACTGCTTGACTCCAGGCTTGACATATTGCTGTTTAGCATCAATGCCGCCACGGCCGAGACATACCTGAAGGTGCGCGGATCAAAGAAATTCGACCTGGCGGTCGCCAATATCGACCGCTTTCTTGAGCTGCGCCACCGGCGCGGCTACGTCTGGCCGCGGGTGAAGGTGCAGCTGATCGTAATGGAGGAAACCAAGAACGAGATCGGCCTGTTCAAGGAGCAATGGGCCGGGCGCGACGTTGACATCCTCTTGATACCGGCTATAAACTGGGGCGGCCGCCGGCCGGAAGTCGGCAGCCTGATGCAGACGCCCGCCCGCCGCTACCCCTGCACTTTTCTCTGGAATTCATTTTCAATCAATTGGGACGGCAAGGTCAGCTTCTGCAATGTCGATTTCAATCATCTGGGCGTCATCGGCGACGTCAACGAGCAGACTATCGAGGAGATCTGGAAAGGTCCCCGGTTCGAGTATTACCGAAAACTGCACAAGCAGGGATGCTGGCGGGAGATTGATCTCTGCCGGGATTGCAACTACTGGGCCTACACTAGGAATGTCTGGTATCAGGCTCCCCGGAAGGGATGGGTGTGACGGAGCCGGTCAGGTGCGACCTTTGCGGCGGCAGCCATCATGATCTGATGTTTGCCGGGCCGGACCGCCTGTTTGGCAAGGGCGGCTCGTTTCCGCTGGTCCGCTGCCAGGACTGCGGCTTAAGATTTATCGTGCCGCGGCCTGCGCCGGAAGATCTTGACCGGTATTATCCACAGGAAGATTACGATCTTTACAACAAGGCTGCCGGCCTCAAGGACAGGAGCATGGACGAGCTGGAGCGGCTGCTGGGCCCGCGCCGGGACAGGATAGGCGTTTACAAGCAGGCCGGCCGGCTGCTTGACATCGGTTTTGGCGACGGCTCCTTTCTGTATTTTATGAAGCAGGGCGGCTGGGACGTGGCCGGCGTTGATTTTAACGAGAAAATGGTTGAGCTTGTCCGCAATGATTTGGGCATAGACGCCAGGGCAGGCCAACTGGAAGACGCCCGTTTTGATGACGGCGCCTTTGACGTGGTCACCCTCTGGGGGGTGCTGGAGCATGTGCAGAGCCCCCGCCGGACGCTGGCGGAGATTGCCCGCATTACGGCAGAGCAGGCGCTGCTGGTGATTTACACCCAGAACGCAGCGGCGCCGGAAGCCCGCCTGCTGGGCCGGGACTGGTTTATTTACGAGTTGCCCCGGCACCTCTACAGTTTTACGGCCACGAACCTGGCGCGGCTGCTGGCGGCGTCGGATTTCTGCGTCTCCGAAACGATTTATGAGACGCCGCTTTATTACTGCCAGATGAACTGGCAGTACTTCAAGGAAAGCAGGCTGGGCAGGAAGAACGACGTTGTCCACTCGCCGGCGCTGGCGGACCGCCTTGCGGTCAAAGGATTGTCACTTTACAGGAAATTGATCAACGGCAGTAAGTGGTCTTCGGCGATGACTGTTTACGCCGTCAAGCGGCAAAACCCGGTTGGTTGATGGTGGATGGTGGATAAATATTTATTGTTCATCCAATTAACTACGGTAATTGTCATCCTGAGACGAAGCCGAAGGATCTCGGGTTTAAACCTGGATTCTTCGTCGCCTTGGGCGACCCAGAATGACAAATTGCTGAGGAGCCGGAGCTAATTAGATGATCAGTAAAAAATTAAATTAAGATGCCGGATTGGAACTCGGAACTCTGAACCTATGAAGTTAAATAAACTTGGAAATACGGGTCTGGAAGTGTCCCGTCTCGGCCTGGGCGGCATCCCCTTCCAGTACATCAGCCATAAAGAGAGCAATGAGATTATCCAGGCAGCGCACGCGCGCGGCGTCAACCTGTTTTACACCTCGCGCATGTACCGCGACTCGGAAAACAAGATCGGCCTGGCGGTCAAGGATTTCCGCGACAAGGTCGTGCTTGGCACCAGCACGCACAAGCGCAAGAAGGTCGACGGCCGCAGGGATATCGAGCAGAGCCTGCGAAACTTCGGCGCTGATTTCATCGACATCTATTCCCTGCATAATGTGCTAACGCTGAAAGTGCTCAGGGAGATCATGAGCCCGGGCGGAGCTTATCAGGAGCTGGAGGAGATGCGCAACGCCGGCTATATTAGGCACGTGGGCATCAGCGCCCATCAGCCGGAGACAATCCTGAAGGCGCTGGAGATTGCGGCTTTTGACGTCGTTGAGTTCCCATTGAATTTTGTTGACAGGGAGGCAACCGCCGGCCTGCTTGAAGAAGTGCGCTCACTCGGCGTCGGCTTTGTCTCCATCAAGCCGATGGTGTTTGGATACGCCGCCAGCGCTTCCCTGGCTTTGCGTTATGTCTTCGGGGCCGGGCCTGATGCTACTGTGGTTGGCACCTACAATACGGATGAGCTTGACGAGAACCTGGCGGTGGAGGCAGCAGGCGGGGATGCAGCCGGCGAGGAGATCGTGGACGTGATTGCCGCCTCCGAGCGCGGTTGTTATAAGGTGTTTTGCCGCCGCTGCGAGACATGCGTCCCTTGCCCGAAAGGGATTGACATCAAAAAGGCCTTGCGCTTGTACGAGTATTTCGACCGCTATCACTCCTGGGAATGGGCCCGTGAGCAATATGCCGCCCTAAGCCCCAGGCTAAGCGCATGCGACAACTGCGGCCTCTGCGAGCGCGAGTGCTCATATCATATACCTATCAAGCGCCAGTTTAGCCTTGCCAGGGTTGATCTTCTTCCACGCCGCAGCCCCAGGCGATTGATACAAAAGAAGATAATTGGTAGTTAAATGCCCCCCCAGGAATCGGCTGATCATACTCAAGTCATTGCGGCTGGCAAGTTGCCGGGCGCGGGTGGCCTCGGCGGGTTCATGCATCAGGCATGGCGCGCCGGCGTTGTCCTGACGCTTGCTGCAGGATTATTTCATCTTATCAACCTTGTTGGCCCCGGGCGGCTGAATCTGGGCCCGCTGCTGGTTACGCCTTTTCGCGTCTTTTTTGCCGCCTCATGGATGTTTTTGATTGCCGCGTTTGTCGTCTGGCGGGAGCGGCCCCGCTTTGACCGCGCCGACACGATTGTGGCTGCGACAGCGGCAATCTTCCTTTTCCGCGGGTTTTTACACCCCCAGACCTTCGGCATTGTTTTTGACTGGGTTGCTACAGCCGCCGGCGTCTACTTCCTGGTGAGGCTAGGCCTTCGCGGCCGCGCCGACGTCAAGGTGCTGCTAATAAGCGTGGCGGCCGTCGGCATCGCCCAGGCGCTCTTCGGGCTTGGCGAATACATGGCCAAGTCCAACCCCATGTTTAACTCAATCCAGGTAGATGTCATTGGCGCAGCCCAGCAAATTCAGGCGTCAAGCCAGTTTTACCGCATCCGCGCCCTGGTGGGTCATCCGGGCTTCCTGGGCGCTTTCCTGCTGGGGGCGATGCCGCTTACCATGCTGGTGTTATGGCGGCGGCGGCTTCTGCTTGCCGGGGCAATGGCGCTACTGGTGGTTGCCCTTTTTCTGACATTCAGCCGCGGCTCATGGTTGCTGGGCGCGCTGGTTCTGTTGCCCATCCTGGCGTTCCGCGCCCGCTACTGGGTGCGGCGCAACATCAAGTGGCTGGCGCCTGCCGCCCTGGTGCCGCTGGCGCTGGTTGCGTTTAACTACTGGGACCAAGATGAGGTCTCCATCAGCATGCACGACTACGTGCTGCAGGAGTCGGGCCTGCGCTGGGTTGGCGGGAACGACGGGCCGGTAGTTGCGATAAGCGGCGAGTCAACCGGGCTGCAGCCGCTGAACAAGTTCATTTATTTCCACGTTGCCAGATCGTTTTTTAATGGAGACAAGGAACCCGTTACAATCGTCATCCACTATTTCGACAAGGGCCTGGGGGCAATCCGGGTCGACTATGATTCCCGGGATAACAGTCCCGGCAACGGCGCTTATCATCCCACTGCGGCAATAAACAAGACCAATTCGCATCAATGGACGACTGCCGCCTTTTATCTGAAAGACCCGCGCTTCCAGGGCCGCGAGAATGAAGGCGCCGATTTCCGCGTAGTCGACGATGACAGCATTATCACCCTTGACCATGTAACGGTGCAGAAGGGCAAGCTGGCCCTGCCTTCGCTGGTGATGAATCAATGGCTGTCGCGCTCGGTGTCAATCTCCACGAGGGAAAGCCTTTTTCCTTTTGCTTGCAACGTGCTGAAAAGCAGCCCGCTCGGCGTTGGTGTTTTCAATACGCCAGGGACAGACCATCATGCTGTTGACAGCCTGCCTCTCACCTGGCTGATGGAGTTTGGCTGGCCCGGCCTGCTGCTGATCCTGGGGCTGGCCTTCCTGTTTGCTTCAGAGGGCGTTAAAGTATGGAAAGAGCCCCACGGCGCGGCCGCGGTTCTGTTCATGGCGCTGTTAGCGATCATCCTGCATGGGGCTTTTCTGATGATTTTATATGACAAACCCAGCATCGTTTTCATGGCGGCTATGGCAGCCATTTACGCTTCTATCCGGCCCTGGCGCCGGGGCGGCGCGGTTGTGAGCGTCACTAACCGGGATTGCATGCTGTAAGGAGCTGACTGGCATGAACCTGTCTTTATCATCTGCACTGGCCGGGAGAGCCGTTCCCGTTCTCTGGGCCAGGAAAAAGAAGCGCAAGTCGACGCCGGCCCCGAGGCCGCCGGAGAAAAAGAAAGCGCGGCGCAAGCCTGCTGCGCCTGCGGCCCGCAGGCCACAAAAAAACGACCGGGGCAACTGGGCCCTGCGGCTAGAGAAGGGGATCGGCGGCTGGTATGATGGCGCTGGCTTCAGCAATTACACTCCCAGGCAATGGGCGCAGATGGCAATCCTCTTTGCTGCTCTTGGCGTCGTCATCTCGTTTTTTTCTTTTTCCGCCGGGGGCTATTTTGTTGTCAGGCGCGGCTGGGGAGAGCTTGTCTTACTCTACCTGCTGGTGCTGGGGCTGCTTTTTGGGCTTCCCCTTGCCGGGAGGATGTCGCGGCTGGGGGCCGCTGAACTGGGCCTGTTTGGAGCCTACAGCCTCTTGATTCTGGGGTCGGTCAAATGGTCCTGGGTGCCCGCCAACAGCTTTGCCGAGTTCCTGCGCGCGGCTCTTTACCTGGCTGGCTTCGTGGTATTTTACCTGTTTCTGGCCCGGCGCAGGTGGCTGGGATGGCTGGGCCACCTGTTTGTGGCTATTGCTTTCGTGGTGGCTCTGGCGGCGCTAAAAGCAAAAATCCTTCCGGACGCCCAGGAGCCCGTCTTTGACCTGCGGCTTTCCTGGCCGCTCACTTACTGGAACGCGCTGGCCCTGATGATGGTAATGGCTTTCCCGATAGGGCTTAGCGCCATCGCTCAAAAAGGGGCTGCCCTGACGCTGCGCATGCTCTACGGCGTCGCCTTGTTCACGCTGCTGGTGGTGCTCTTCTTCACTGTTTCCAGAGGTGGAATGATTTTCCTGGCGCTGGCGCTGGCCATTTACCTGGTTTTTGCTGTTCACCGGCTGAGAGCGCTTTTGCAGGCAGGCATGGCGATATTCTGGACAGCGGTGGTCGTCGCTTCGTGTTACATTTATCTGCCCGCGATGAAGGCAATCTGTTACCAGTCCAAAAGCTGTCCCGATGGCCCCAGTCTGGGTTTGCAAAGCAGCCAGGGCCACGAGCTTGGCATTTTGCTGCTGATCCTGTTTGCTGCGGCCATCGGCAGCCAGGCGCTTGTCTGGTGGCTGGAGGGCAAGGTGTGGATTTCGGCGGCGCTGGGCCGCAAGATCGGCACAGGCCTGGTGGTTGCGGGGGCGGTGGCAGTCCTGGGCGTAGGTTCGTTTGTTGTGGTCAAAAAAGGAGGCCCGGTAACCTTTGTTCGCAACCAGGTTGACACCTTGTTTTCAACGCAGCGTGCCCAGACGGTTGTGGACCCTGGGCAACGGCTGCTTAGCGACCAGTCGGAGCGGCCCCAGGAATACAAGATCAGCCTTGAGACGATGGCCGCCCATCCACTCACGGGCACCGGCGCCAACACCTGGCAAATCAGCTGGCTTAAGAACAGGCCTTACCTCATGTCAGTCAAGAACGGTCATTCGCTTTTCTTCGATTCATTGGCGGAGCTGGGCATAATCGGCGGCGGCCTTCTTGTTGCATTTGTTGTCATCTTTTTTGTCAACTCCATCCGCGATCTACGCTTCCTGGGCCGCAGCCGCCACCGTGAGCTTTACGGCGCCTTCTTTGCCGCTTCGGCGGTGCTGGTCCTGCACTCATTCATGGACTGGGACTGGCAGATGCCGGTTGTCTTCCTTCCTTTTATGTTCTTTGCCGGAGCGCTTCTCAGATACGGGATGATCTGCCGGCAGGAAGAGGCCGGAAACGACCCCCCGGCCGTTGCTTCTGCCGGAAGGGCCGGTTATGGGAGACTGCGTCGCCTCCTGCGCTGGAACTGGCTGGCGGGGTTTGGCTGTGTTGTTATCATGGCTGCGGTAGTGTTCCCGATGCTGGCAGAATCACGCGTGGAGAAGGACGGCGATATAATTCAGGCTTACGACAACCTGGCTAACCAGCATGATGACAGCGCCGCCCAGGCCGAGCTGCGCGACCTCGAGTCAAACGCCGCCCGGGCGCATTTCTTCAATCCGCTTGCCAGCCAGCCGCTCCAGGATGAAGCCACCGCCGATGAGCACCAGGGGCTTTATCTTAATAAAACCGGTAAGGCGCAGGCAGCCGGGCAGAAAATGGCCGGGGCCCAGCAGTTGTGGAACCAGGCTCTTGACGTTGATCCCTACAATTACCAGATTCTGGTTGCTATGGGCTGGTTTTATTTGGACATAAACCAGGTTGACAAAGCCGCCCAGGCGGCCAGGAAAGCGCGCCATCTGGATCCGCAGGATGAGCCAGACCAGACACCCGGCAGCCCGGGTGTTATCGCCAATCTTGAGGTGGCAGTGAGGAAGGCAGGCGGCAGGGCGGCTTTGGGCTATTGATAAAGCCTCAAGAGCTGTTGCGCTTTTCGTATTGTTTCTGGTAGTAGCGGGCGAACTTGCCGCTTTTGATCTTTTCCCACCACCAGCAGTTGTCCACGTACCAGTCGACCGTTTCTCGGAGGCTGTCTTCGAATGAGCGGGCCGGAGCCCAACCCAGCTCTTTCACCTTGCTGCAGTCTATCGAGTAGCGGAAGTCGTGCCCGGGGCGATCAGGGACGCGCTGAATCTTTTCTTCATCCTTGTCAAGCGCACCCAGAATCAGCTTCGTAATGGAAAGGTTGTCGCGCTCATTGCCGCCGCCGATATTGTAAATTTCTCCAATTTTGCCCTGATGCAGAACCAAGTCTATTGCTTCGCAGTTGTCGGTGACGTAAATCCAGTCACGCACGTTGGCGCCGTCGCCGTAAAGGGGCAATTTTTTGTTTTCCAGTGCGTTGGTGATAAACAAGGGAATAATCTTCTCCGGATACTGGTAGGGACCGAAGTTGTTTGAGCTTCTGGTAATTATTGCTGGGACGCCAAAAGTGGTGTGATAGGCCATCACCTGCATGTCGCCGCCGGCCTTGCTGGCCGAGTAGGGGCTGCTGGGTTGGAGCCGGTCCACTTCGGAAAAAGAGCCCTCGCGGATGCTGCCGTAAACTTCGTCGGTGCTGATCTGGACGTAGCGGCCGACATTGTGGCTGCGGGCCGCCTCCAGCAGCACGTACGTTCCGAAAACATCGGTCTGAATAAAATCGGCGGGGCCGCCGATGGAGCGGTCCACGTGCGATTCGGCAGCGAAGTTGACGATTGCGTCGATACCATCCATAGCCGCGGCGACAGCATCTGCATCGCAAATGTCGGCATGGACAAAGCTGTAGCGAGGATTGGCCTCGATGTCCCGCAGGTTGTCAAGATTTCCTGCATATGTCAGTTTGTCAAGATTGACAACTTCATGATCCGGGTGCTTGCTGAGGACCAGCCGGATAAAATTGCTGCCAATAAAGCCGGCACCGCCGGTGACCAATATTTTCAAACTTTTTCTCTCCTTTGAAACATTGTTTTTACTGATCATTCAACTCGCGGGGAAGCTACAGAACCTTGTGATTCTGGGGGAGCAAAGCGACCGAGGAACCTGGGTTTTTAACACGAGATCCTTCGGCTTCGCCTCAGGATGACACAAGACCTGAGTTAATAGGATGAGCAGTTTGTTTTATGTTTAGTGTTTTAACAGCCGGGATCACTTGGCGCTCTGCCCCTCAGTATGACATTTTCCCAGATGCCGGAGCTACTTAGACAGTTCTCCCAGCTCTTTCAGGCATTCAATCAGACCCTCCTGCCAGGACGGCATTTTAATTTCCGGCGCCCTGGTGTTTGCCAGCACTGAATAAGCGGGCCGTGGCGCCGGCGCCTTGAACTCCTCGCTGGTCGTCTTTTTCAGGATGACTTTGATATCCGTGAGCCGGAAAATCTCGGCGGCGAACTCGTACCAGGTGCAATGACCGCTCCCGGTCATGTGGTAAACGCCGGGGTCTTCAAGCCTATTTTCAGCAAGCGCTCGCAAGGCCATCGCCAGGTGACCGGCGAAAGTGGGGCTGCCAGTCTGGTCATCCACAACGCTTAACTCTGCCCGCTCGCGGCCCAGCTTCAGCATTGTCTTGACGAAGTTGTTCCCGTGGGAACCGAACAGCCAGGCGGTGCGGACGATCAGGTGTTTTCCTGGTAGCTCTTTTCTTACCTCTTCTTCACCGGCAAACTTGCTCCTGCCATATTCTCCTAGTGGAGCGGCGGGGTTATGTTCGCTGTAGGGTTCGTTACCGCTCCCGTCAAAAACATAATCGGTGCTGATGTGGATCAGCGAAGCCCCCCCGCAGATCCCGCAGGCCCGCGCCACATTGCCGGCGCCGGTTGCGTTGACCTCCCAGCAGTCCTGGCGGTTTGTCTGGCAGCCGTCAACATTGGTGAAGGCGGCAGCGTTGATGACAACATCCGGCTGGTAATCGACAGCAAGCTCGACGACGTTGTTAAGTTCCGTGATGTCTACCTCACGCTCGGCCCCCGAACCGGCGATATCTGCGCCCAGGATCTGATGCCCGGAAGCAAACGTGCGGCTGAGGTCATAGCCAAGCTGTCCCGCTGCGCCAATGATGAGAACTTTCATGCGACCATCCCCTTTCAGCCCATTTTTATTTCCCAGTCATACGGAATTTCGGCCGTGTCAAAGGGAAGTCTGTACTCATCGGGCTGGTCGTATTTGTAAGTCTCGGTTGAGACGTTGACAACAATGCCCTCATGCTCACTGATGCATTTCCATCCATGGTAGACACCGGGAGGAATCTGTAGTAGTGTCGGGTTAAAGTCCCCCAGAAAGAACTCGCTCACTTCGCCTTTCGTGGGCGAGTCGTTACGCGCGTCGTAGAGCGCCACCTTGAACATGCCAGTTACCGCAACAAAATTGTCGGTCTGGATTTTATGGTAATGCCAGGCTTTAACAACGCCGGGATACGTGGTAGTAAAGTAGCATTGGCCGAATTTAATAAAAATGTCGTCGTCAGAGCGCAGCATTTCCGCCAGCCGCCCGCGCTCATCCGGGATTACCCGCAGCGCTTTGGTTTTGACTCCGTCGATCACTCAGCCTCCAATGTTCCAGTTCCCAGTTCCTAGTTTCCTGTTCCCAGTTTCAAGCTCAAAGCAAAAAACTGCCGTCGTGCTCAGCCACATTCTGCCGAAACCCAGAGATCCTTCGCCTTTGGCTCGGGATGACAGTTTCCTGAGCTAATTGGATGATCGCAAAAAATAAAACAAACTTTGAACTTGAAACTTGAAACTGGGAACTATCATACAATCCCGATCCACGAATTGTCCCCCACCATGAAGCGGTATGCCCGGGGCTTGTGGTCAAGCCTGAGGATGCGTACATTCCTGCCGATCAGGCTTCCCTCCATCCGTCCGCCGAGGTCGATCACCTTGCTTTGCGCCAGGATGATCGAGTGCTCAATCTCGGAATTGCGGATCTCCACTTCGCAGTCAATCGAGGTATAGGGGCCAATGTATGAATCGTGGACAACAGCACGTTTGCCTATAATCACGGGCCCGCGCACGGTGCAGTTGTTTACCGATGCGCCTTCCTCAACGATTACCCGTCCGTGGATCTCGGATTCAAGCACGGCTCCCTGGATGTCTCCCTCGATCGAGTCAAGAATAAGCCGGTTAGCCTCAAGCATGTCCTCCAGCTTGCCGGTGTCCTTCCACCAGCCATGGACGATATGGGGCTCAACCCGCTTGCCTCTGTCGATCAGGCACTGTATGGCGTCAGTAATTTCCAGTTCGCCGCGCGCCGACGGCTTGATGGCCCTGGTGCATTCATGGATGGCTGGCGTGAACATGTAAATGCCCACCAGCGCCAGGTTGCTCCTCGGTTCCTTTGGTTTTTCCACCAATCTGACGACCACGCCGTCGCGGCATTCAGCAACGCCGTATGCCTCAGGGTTCGGCACCTCCTGAAGCAGGATGAGAGCTTCGGGGCCGTTTTTCACGAAAGATTCGACAAGGCCGCTGATGCCTTCCCTGAGCAGGTTGTCTCCCAGGTACATGATAAAGCTGTCATTGCCAAGATACTGCTCAGCTGTCAACACAGCGTGGGCCAGCCCCAGCGGCGCTTCCTGGGGAATGTAAGTGATTTTCACTCCCCAGCGGCTGCCGTCGCCGGCTGCCTCCTCGATCTCGGCCGCCGTATCGCCGACGATGATGCCGATATCCTTGATGCCGGCGTCACGCAGCGCTTCAATGCCGTAGAAAAGAACAGGCTTGTTCGCGACCGGCACCAGCTGCTTGGCGCTCGTATGCGTGATCGGCCTTAGTCTTGTCCCTGTGCCGCCGCTGAGTATAAGTCCCTTAAGTTTCATCCGTTTCTGTTCTTTTGATTGCCTGGGTTGCAGGGACGCACGGCCATATACTCCTGCAGGGGTCTCGTTAGCAGGAGTATACCAGCGCCCTTAAACCGGTGCCAGCTCAATGTCTTGGTTTCGCCTGGAAAGGGAAAGCGTCCCGAACACAGCCTTATGCCGAGCGCAGCCATTGTCATCCCGAGCGCAGCGAGAGATCTCTCTCAATAAACTTGCCTTTTGTTGTTATACTTGCGCTTGGATGGCCGCGGAATGAATAAAGGATGTCAAAGGATTGGAAATTATATCCACCATTCACATCTGCTTTTCGGGCCCATAGCTCAGTCGGTCAGAGCAGCCGACTCATAATCGGCCGGTCGCTGGTTCGAGTCCAGCTGGGCCCACCAAGCTTAACTTGTCCGAACCTTCGGACAGGAGGTCGTGGAATAAATCGGAATGCTCATAGTCCACGATTTTTCCGTCTTTAACGAAAATCTTTTCAAAGAAAGCCTTGTTGTAGAAACGCCTGACGTTGTCGCTTGCTGTTTTATAGCCAAAGCCGCATTGCGTGGCGATTTCCAGTGCGAGATCAAGAACTTCTCTAAGTTCACCGAGCTGCGCATTCAGGATTTCAAGCCGGTTCTCTGAGGTTGCCATTTCGCTTTCAATCTTGGCCTGTTCCTTCTTGAGAAAATCCACGGTAATAGCGTCAGAGTAATATGCCTTCATGAGTTTGTTTTGCTCCTGGGCAAGCTTCGTAATTCTTTTCCCGAGAAGTTCTTTCTCCATCGAGTTGGTGGACTGTTTTGATATCAACTCCTCATCAAAGCGTTTTGAGAGCTTCTTAGCGGTAGCTTTTGACATCTGCACATTCTCATAGAGTTCTTCAACTTGAGCTTCCATATTGGCCGCCGAAACGTGCTTTGTGTGAGTGCAGCCTCTTCCTCGTTTCGTTCCCAGGCAGAACAAACCGGTAAGCTCATCAAAATAGGTTAGGAAAAACCAAACGATCGGAAAGCGAATTTACAGCAGAGTTGGGACTTGACCAAATCACGGTCAAGTCCAAATTCTTCTGTAAATTCCTCTCATCTCCAAGAATCTCAGTTTACCGCAACGAGTTCGTGCTCAGCAGCAGCG
>JACWAD010000031.1 GCA_014874175.1 Thermoleophilia bacterium | reverse complement strand
GCAGAACAAACCGGTAAGCTCATCAAAATAGGTTAGGAAAAACCAAACGATCGGAAAGCGAATTTACAGCAGAGTTGGGACTTGACCCAACTCCCAATTAAACCAGAATGAGGCCACCGCCTCTTTAAAAAGCGAAAAATATTGTACGTTATCAACTAGGAACAGGGAACCTGGTCTTTTGCCTCGCACAGCTTCATTGAAAAATGAGGTCATCCAGGCGCTGCTGGATGAAGATTTCGACCGGGTTGCCCGGCTGGCTCTGGGCAGCAGGCGGGTGTTTGCCATCCTGATCTCGCTGGCCTACAACAAGGAAAGCCTGGTCGCCTGGAGGGCGGTGGAGGCCATGGGGGCGGCCGTCGGCGCCCTGGCCGACAGGGAACCCGGCGCCGCCCGCGATATAATACACCGCCTGCTCTGGTCGGTGACCGAGGAATCGGGCGCCATCGGCTGGAGCGCCCCGGAGATGCTGGCGGAAATCGTTGTCAGCAGGCCGGACAGTTTCCAGGACCTGCCGCCGATTATTATTTCCCTTTTTGAAGAGCCGCCGCTTAAGCCCAGCGTCCTCTGGGCTATAGGCCGCCTGGCGGCCGCCGGCATCAGCCTGCCGGCCGGGACACGCGGCATTATAGCCGCCGGGCTGCGCGCCCGCGACCCGGCCGCCAGGGGGATGGCCGTCTGGGCGGCGGCATGCCTGGGGCCGGGGAAAATGCCGTCATCAATAAGTTCATTGGCCACCGACGCCAGCCGGTTCCTGCTGTACCGCGGCCACGAGCTCGCCGCCGTCAGGATTGGAACGCTGGCCCGGGAAGTTTTCCACGGTTTGCAGGATAAATGATTGCCGGGCCGGCTGGCGGAACCGTCAGGAATAAAGGCGGACCCGCGGCGGACGCCAAACAGGAATCCGGCGTGAAAACCCTATTGACAAGCCAGGCCGGCGGGTATAAATTACCTCTTGTGCCTTATATACCTCGCAAGGTATAAGGCCCTGCCTTGGCAAATCAGAACGCTATTCGGAACGCTGTATTCAGAACGTAGTTGCAACCTTAAACCAACGGGGGCTTGTATATTGACACGTTTGGAGCCGGCGTGTTATTTTTCCAGATACTTTCCGGGGTATTACATGCAAATGGTAATTTGCCTTTTCAATAAACAGCAACGTAAGTTCGGGCTTCCTTAAGTTGACAGAGATGAAAGGGAAGGAAGAATGAGCGGTCTTACATTGTTTTTCGGCCTGTTTTTCTATCTTGCACTTGCGATCTTTCTGGTGGGGTTCCTGGCGAAAATCTGGCAATATGCGTTCACGCCGGCGCCGCTCAGGATTCCGCAGACGCCGGCTCCGGTGCACGCTGCCGGCGTTCCGGTGCGAATGTTTCAGGAAGTGGTTTTTTTTAAGAGCCTGTTTCGGGGAAACAAGCTTCTCTGGGTTGGCGGTTACCTGTTCCATCTCGGCCTTCTTTTTGTTCTCGTCGAGCACCTGCGCTTCATTATTGTTCCCACCTCGTCGGTCCTTAACACCCTTGTTACCTATGACCTCTATATGGGCTATGTCCTGTTGGGGGCTTTGACTTTCCTTTTGATTTTGCGTGTTGCAATTGACAGGCATCTCTATATCTCGCTGGCCAGCGACTATGCCCTTTTGCTTTTGCTGATGGCGATTGCATCCTCGGGCCTGCTCTCCCGGTTTTGGGATGGCGGCCATATCAGGATGAATCTTCATCAGGTCAAAGCCTTTCTTGGCGGGCTTGTCGCCTTCAATAACATCGGTTCGGTGCCCACGAACAAGCTGTTCCTGATCCACTTCAGCCTGGTTCTGATTTTGTTGATATATTTCCCGTTCAGCAAGCTGATGCACTCCGGCGGCCTTTTCTTCAGCCCGACGCGCAATCAGGTTGACAACCCCAGGGAGAAGCGGTGGGTTACGCCCTGGGTTAAGGTGCGGCCCACCGCCACCTTGCCGTCACTGGAGAAACAGCAGGCGCAGCAGGCGCCGGCGGCGGCAGCGGTTCAGGAGCCCAGCGAAAGCTAGCCGGCGCGGCTTGGAGGTTGTAACCCGAAGCTTTTACGACAAAGCTCGGATGGAAACTCGCGAGGTTGAGACGCTGTGAGACCTCGGACACAAACACAAGGAGGAAAAAAATGAGTTTCGAGTTCAACGGCAAGACATATGAAACTGACGACGACGGTTATCTGGTCAATCTGGACGACTGGAACCGGGATGTGGCCGCTTACATTGCGGAGCAGGAAGGCGTCGAAATGACCGACGCCCACTGGGAGGTCGTCAACTTCCTTAGGAACTACTACAAGGAGTACAGCATCGCGCCGGCCATCAAGATCCTCATCAAGGAGATGAAGAAGATGTTCGGTCCGGAAAAGGGCAACAGCGCATATCTGTACAACCTCTATCCGGCCGGCCCGGCGCTGCAGGCATGCAAGATCGCCGGACTGCCGAAGCCGACCGGCTGTGTTTAGGCAGGCCGCCCGGCGATTGACCCAAGTTCAGGATCGTGACCAGCAGGGGGCAGTGAAAGGATAACATGACATGGCGGAACCAGCTGCTGAGAAAACGCTGCTTGAAATAGTTACGGAAGCAGATACAAACAAGGACGCCAAAGGACCCGAGCTGACCGGGGAGATCAATGTTCCCCGCGTTGAAGAGGGCAGGATTGTCAAGGGGATTCTGTCGGGAGCAAAACCTTACGCAGCCAAGCCGGACATAATGGCCGCGCTCGGCTTCCCGGAAACCCTTGTTGACAACTGGGAAGAAGTGGCAGTGAAGCGGCTGGGAGAACTGCTGGAGAAGTACAAATCGCTCCAGGTTTACCTGGATATCTGCGTCAGGTGCGGTTCCTGCACTGACAAGTGCCAGTTCTT
>JACWAD010000030.1 GCA_014874175.1 Thermoleophilia bacterium | reverse complement strand
TGAACGCCGCGCTGTGATTCCTTCTTGGTCTTCTCGTCATTTTGCTGCTCCTTTCGCTTACGCTATTTTAGAGCAGCTTCATCACTTATAGGAGTGTCCAGTTTTTCCCGACCAGCTCTACCGCCTCTACCGGCGGAGACGTGATGGCTTCCCAAAGGGTGCTTTCAAACAATGGCACTGCCTTTAATGAAGTGCCCGGCATCCCGGCTTCCTCGCTTTCCAGTGATTACCTCTGGACCTGGTACGACAACCAAAGCCACGGCTTTACCGACTGGGTGCTTATCGCCAACCCCTCAGCGAGTCCTGTCACATACCAGATAAGAATTGGCGGGCGGGCAATTGCGGGCGGATCGGGCACCATTCCTGCCTATGGCAGGGTAACTCCCACCTTCCCGGGTCAGATGAACGGACCGGTTGAGGTTAGCGCATCTGCAGACGTGATTGCCTCACAGCGGGTTACAACCGGCCCCTCCTTTGAAGAGGTGCCCGGCTACGCCCAAGATGCGCTTACCAGCGACTACAACTGGACCTGGTACGATCAGGCCGAAGGACCGGGCGTAAGCAACTGGGTGCTTGTGGCAAATCCCACACAAAGCCCGGTTACCTATCACATACTGATTGCCGGCAAGGAAGTTGCCAGCGGCACCCTAAACCCGGGCGCGCGGGCAACTCCTACCTTCCCCGGCAAGATGGGCGGGCCGGTTGAAGTAACCTCAACCGGCGGCAGCGTGATGGCCTCGCAGCGGGTGCTTTGGAACGGCTACTTTAACGAGGTGCTGGGGACGGTGCTGGGGTAGCGGGAACATTTTGTCTTTGGTAGAAATCCTGGTTGTCCCAGCAGGGAAAGCTTGCTAGGCTGGGGAAGCAATTTCGCCCACAATCGGAAAATCAGCCAGCAGGTCCGGCTCATGCGGCGCATCGGCCATCTCCCCGGTCAGGTCCCTGCCGGCCGCATGCTCTTCCTGGTGGAAGCCTTCCTGCCAGAGCGGACTTGAAGAGACGTCGTAAACCTTGCCGTTATACGCAACGTAAGCGGGGGCGCCGTTTTTGCCGTCGTATCCGGCAAGATCCGTTTCAGTGAAGACCTTCAGGCCATTTTCAGGGTAATCCCCGATGTAAAAACCTCCGCCAAAAGGTTATATTTCCTGCATGAATAACTTTGCTTGCCCATATTGCGGCCACCCCAAGCAGGAAAAGCCCGAGGGCGCTTATTACGGCTGCCGATATTGCGGCTACAAGTCGGCCCTTGTAGATATCGACGGACAGAAAATGCTTATTGTCGATCATAAAATACCTTTTCTCAACCGCCGCTGTCATGAGCTCTCCGAGCAGATGCCGGAGGTGAAGGTGGTTGTTGACCGCCGGGTTGTTCAGGACCAAATTGAAGCGGAGCGGCGCGAAGACGGCCCGGCGGGCCTTGCTTGATATCGGAACTGTACTGCCGGGCGGTGGCCTCAGAGCTCCGCCAGCGACTTGCCCATCGCATAGGCCGCCTCCAACTCCGAGGTTCTTTGTTTAATCGCCCCTTTTTCATCAACCTTTCGAACCAGCAGGTATAGATCTTCGCGCGGCTGGGCGCTGATTGCATCATAAAAATACCTTAATGTCAAGATTGCGCCGTCAAACAGGCGATTGCCCCTGGTGGCGCCGACGCCAATGAAGCTGCCGTAGCGCGGCGGCGCGCCCGGCGGCCGCGGGAATGGTTTATGCAGGATGTATTTGAGGGCCCAGTATCTTTGCGTGCGGTCGATCATTGCCTTCGCCTGGGAGGGCAGTCCCATAAAAAAAATGGGCGCCGCCAGCAGGATGCGGTCGGCCCATTCCAGGGCGCGGTAGACACGGTCCATGTCATCGGCAGTGCTGCAGCAGCCTTCTTCGTAGCAGTCATTGCATTCCGTGCAGCCTGATATCTCCAGGCCTGTCAGCCTTAGCTTCCTTGTTTCGGCGCCGGCTGCGGCGGCTCCTTCCAGGGCGCGGTCAAGCAAAATCTCTGAGTTGCCCTCGCGCCGGGGGCTGCCCATAATCCCCAAGACTTTTACCATCAATCAACCCACTTGACTTTCGCGGCAAGCGGCAGGCGGCCGGGGGGCGGAGGAGAAATGACCGGGTAACCGACCATAACCATCGCAACCAGATGTTTGCCAGGGTCAATCCTGAGGAACTGCCCCACCGGTTTCTGGTCAAACAATGTAAACCAGAGGCTACCCAATCCCAGGGACTGAGCCGTAAGCAGCATATTCTGAATGACGGCTCCGCATGAATATTTATAGCTGTCGCGCGTCTCCAGATAACTGGCGGACCGGACCGATGTCAACGGCAGTCCGACAATGGCAATAATGACGGGTACATTTTTTAAAAAAGAAAGAGAGTAATGCTCCAGCGCCAGTTTTTCTGCTTCTTCTGACTGTCCGGCAATGTTTTCCGGCAGAGGCCTGACGTAACTAAAACCGCGCACTTCGATGCGGCCGCTTCTTTTGGCCTCTTCGGAAAACTCGTAAAGGCGCTTGCGGGCGTCGCTGCTCCGGATGACGATAAACTCCCAGGGTTGAGTGTTGGCCGGGGAGGGCGCCCAGTGGGCGGCATCCAGAATCTCAACAATTTTCTCCTGCTCGACCGGCAGGTTCTTAAAAAGGCGATGGCTGCGCCTGTTTCTTATTGCTTCTTGCAGTTCCACAAGCAAGCTCCCTTGTTTCATTGCGACTTTAGTCTATTTGCCATATTTAATAAAGGCCAAACTGAAATAGTAAATATTTCTCTGTTCCGCGTAAAGGTGTCACACTGCGCTGCCGATAAATTTTAGGCCAATAGCAGGTTAAAATTACTTTTTTATTTGGATGGCCGTATGGCCGTATTAGTATGATAAAATTTTATCTGGTTCGAACTTTCGGGGGTGGCCGTGATTCGGCCTGTATGTTCGCATTTTTTACTCGGACAACGGCAGCGCGCTGCAGCCCCCTCAATACTTGACCCGATGCCTGATAAAGAAATTGCTAACATTCTGATTGTCGATGATGAGGCGTCTGTCCGGGATGTGCTAAAGAGGGCGCTGGCAGAAGAAGGCTATAATTGCGCCGTTGCGGTTGATGTGGAGTCGGCTTTGCATATTCTTTCTTCCTCTCCAGTTGATCTTGTTCTGAGCGATATCATGATGCCCGGAAAATCGGGTGTCGATTTGCTGAAAGAAATCAGCGCTCGCTGGCCTGATATTGTCACAATCATGCTGACCGCCGTAGCCAACACCAGGACGGCGATCGAGGCGATGAAGCTGGGCGCCTATGATTATGTCATGAAGCCTTTTAATCTTGACGAGGTCCGCCTTGGCGCGGAACGGGCTTTGGAAAAAAGAAACCTCATCCTGGCCAACCGCGAGTACCGTGAATTTCTGGAGCTGAAGGTGGAAGAACAGACGGTGGAACTGAGGGAGACTTTTATCGGCTCCATGAAGGCTCTGGCAGAAGCCCTTGAAGCCAAGGATACGTACACCAATGGGCATACGCACCGGGTGACGGAAATTGCTGTGGCGATGGCCAGGGAAAAGGGGCTTCCGGAAGAGGAAATTGCCCGCATCCGGCTGGCGGGCCAGGTGCATGATATAGGCAAGATTGGAATTCCGGAAGAAGTCTTGAGAAAGACCGGCAAGCTTACCGATGCGGAGTTTGATTTGATCAGGGAACACGTTGTCTTAAGCGAGAGGATCCTCAAACCTATTATCAAGGATGAAGAAGTACTGGCCATGGTCAGATTTCATCACGAGCGTTATGACGGACGCGGCTACCCGGACGGTCTTGCCGGGGAGGACATCCCTTTTGGAGCAAGGCTGCTGGCGGTGGCCGACGCCTATGACGCCATGACTTCCAACCGGCCTTACCGGCCCGCCATGACGCCGGAGAAAGCGCGCAGCCAGCTGCTGGCCGGCCGCGGCAGCCAGTTTGACCCGGAAGCAGTCGATATCCTCATTGAGGCCGAGGAGAAGATGTCTTTTTGCCCCATCTCGGCGGCTCCCGCCGGCGAGAAACGGCCGCAGAGCGGCTAGCGGCCTTGCAAAATCGGCTTTTCCGGCCGCGTGTTTACGTCTACCCGGTTCGGGGTATTTACTAGCCAAGTATTCTTTAACCCCTTTTTTCAGCGCTTTATGTTCGTCGTCTTTTTTGCCTCGGGAGGGATTAAAATGGAAAAGTATGATTGTGATGTCTGTCTCTCGGCAGGGTCGGTAAACCAGTGGGGATATTGTGAAATCTGCGGGGAGGAGTTTGAGGATCCACAATCGCAGGTTGCGCTCCCGTCAGCCGGCTGGAAAGGCCCGCGCGAACTTACGGTTGTTGGCCAGGCAAAGAAACCGGGACGCAGTCTGACGCCGGTGGGCGGACGCGCCTTCTGATTTGTCAATAGCCGTTCATGATACAACTTGCTGAGGATGAGGAGCGCAAAGCCGGCGAAGAGTGGTGTTTGCGTGATATAATTTAGCCTTCACATATGCGGGGGAGCTGCTAGGAGACATTATCGTCCCTGAAGCGGCTGAGAAAGTGATGTGTCACTGACCCCATGAACCTGATCTGGGTAATGCCAGCGCAGGGATGACTCTGAGGGCAGGAGCCGTACCGCGTTGGTGCGGTTTCTTTTTTTTGGCCTCCATGATCTTCTTCCTCAAGGAGGGGGCCGTGGCGGTGTATTAACAACAATATTAGGAAAGGACTTCAGCATGGCGGTTTTTCACCCGATCGACGAGATGGACGTCACCAAGGCTATCGTGGGCAGCTTTATGCGGCAGTTTGAGGAATACGCAAAAAGTGATGTCATTATTGTGGGAGGCGGCCCCAGCGGGCTTATGGCGGGCCGGGAACTGGCCGCCAACGGTCTTAAGACCCTGATTGTCGAGAGGAATAACTACATTGGCGGCGGTTTCTGGATTGGGGGCTACCTGATGAACAAGGTGACGCTGCGGGCGCCGGCGCAGGAGGTGCTGGACGAGTTGGGGGTGCCCTATGAGGAAGCCAAGCCCGGCCTGTACGTTGCCGATGGCCCCCATGCGTGCTCCAAGCTGATTGCCGCTGCCTGCGACGCCGGCGTCAAGTTTGCAAACATGACCATTTTTGAAGACGTGGTAATCAGGGAGGGGAACCGCGTCGCCGGAGTTGTCATTAACTGGACGCCGATCAATTCCCTGCCCCGGGAGATAACCTGCGTTGACCCTGTTGCCATCGAAGCCGACCTGATAATCGATTCCACCGGCCACGACGCCTGCGTGATTTCCAAGCTTGAACAGCGGGGGATGGCCGAGACGGCGGGGTTCGGCGCCATGTGGGTGGAGCGTTCCGAAGATCTGATCCTTGAGCATACGGGTGAATTCGTTCCGGGACTGATTATTACCGGCATGGCTGTTTCCACTGCTTACGGGCTCCCGCGCATGGGTCCCACCTTTGGCGGGATGCTGCTTTCAGGAAGACGGGCTGCCGAAGTTGCCATCACAAAGCTGGCGGAAAGGGCAGCCCCCGCGAATTAATAACGCGGAGGGCAGGACTGCGGTGATGGTACAGATTGCCAATGTCTTCATTTACCAGGAGCCAAGATGCGCGGCGATCGATTTCGAGGCTCTTGCCGGTTATGTTCGCCGAATGCTGCCATCGGCTTCTGTGCAACTTCGGGGTCCGCTGCTGGAAGACGCCATTGACCAGAGGGGCAGCAGAGAGGAGGTTCTGGCCCGGGCGCTTGCCCAGGCCAAGGTCAGGGACCTGGAGGCGGCAGTTCCGGGAGGCCGGCAGGTCCTTCCTGGTGAGGTCAGGTATGAGCTTGCCAGGCTGCGCAACCGGGACAGCAGAGTGTTTGGGATCCTGTATGACGCCGGCTTTCTCCTCGATGTCTACAGGGAATTGCTGCCGGCGGCAGAGTCCGGGCTTGATTCTGCCAGCATTATATTTACAAATCAGCTAATTGGAAGCAGGGATGAAGCCGACAAACGATATCATGCAAGGTCTGTAATTCTGGGAGCGCCGGCGGTTGTCTCCACCAGCGGCATCGTTGAAGCTCCGGCCAGGACAGCAGGCTATTACCTGGCCAGAGGCGTCTCGCAGGCGCTTGGCCTTACAGAAATTGGCGCGGCTGAGCTCGGCCGAACAATTGCCGATGATTTTCTTAAGACAGATGACCCGCGGCTGACGGAGGTGGCAAAAGGTTTGACATTGCAGGCATTGTCGTATCGTATCACCGGCGAGGCGTTTTGCGAGAGCCCCGACTGCCGGCTCTATAACGCCCACAGGCAGAGTGAGCTGATCCGGTCACAGCTGGACAAAGGACAGCTTTGCAGCAGGCATGCGGCAGCAATTGCCAACTGCTAAGGACACAGCCAGGGAAAAGGGGAATGTCTTGGACTTTGGATTATATGTGATAACCTGCTCTGTTCCGGAGCTGGGGAGAGACCACATCGACGTGGCGGCTGCCGCCGTTGAGGGCGGCGCCAGCGCAATTCAGCTGAGGATCAAGCGGCGCAGCATGGGGGAGGCGCTGGATATCGCCAGAAAGATTCACAAGTTGACGCAGGCGGCGGGCATCCCCTTGATCATTAACGATCATGTAGGCATTGCCATGGCTTCCCGGGCTGAAGGGCTTCACGTCGGACCGGATGACCTGTCTGTGCCGGCCGCGATCCGGATGCTGGGGCCGGGAAAAATAGTGGGCAAATCAGCCGCCAGGCATGAAGAGGTGCGCAGGGCGGAGCTGGAGGGAGCCGCTTACGTTGGGGCCGGGCCGGTGTTTAGCACTGCGACCAAACCAGGAAAGTCGCCCGTCGGGCCGGCCCGGATCAGCAAAATCAAAGCCCTTTCGGGAATCCCGGTTATCGCAATTGGCGGGATAGACGCTGGCAACCTGGACCAGTGCATCGCTGCCGGCGCCGACGGCGTCGGCGTGGTGGCGGCAGTAGCAATGGCTGAGGACATGGTGGCGGCAACCAGGAAGCTGCGCCAGGCCCTGGACCGCGCCAGGCAGGGCCAGACGGCTCCAAAAAAGATAACGACCGCTGCTGGGGGCAGCAGATGACAACGATTCTGAGGATGCTGGAGGTGGGCGAGGCGCCGCAGGCAGTTACGAATGTCGCGCAGGCTGAGTCTGTCGGGGTAAGCGAGCTGGCCGACAGGATCATGGCAGGCAGGGTGGTTATTCCCGCCTCCAGTAGCGGCAGGCAGGTACGCGCCACCGGCATCGGTGAGGGGCTGCGGACAAAGGTGAACGCAAATATTGGCGCTTCCAGCGAATTTTTTTCCCCTGCGGCCGAGCTCGAAAAGCTTGAAGCTGCAGTGAGTGCGGGAGCGGACACGGTGATGGACCTCTCCAGCGGCGGCGACATCGGCCAGCTCAGGCAGCAGCTGCTTGAGGCCAGCAGCCTTCCCTTCGGAACCGTGCCGATTTATGAGGCCGCGACCCTAGCGCGCGAGAATTCAGGCAGTGTTGTCTCGATGACCCGGGACGAGCTGCTGCGGGTCGTTCAAAACCAGGCGGCGGCCGGGGTTGATTTCATGACGATCCATTCCGGACTGACGCTTTCGGCGCTTCAATATCTGCAGGCAGAGGGGCGAGTGATGGATGTCGTCAGCCGCGGCGGCGCCTTCATGATTGCCTGGATGCTTCATCACGACCGCGAAAACCCCTTCTATGAGGATTTTGACCTGCTTCTGGAGATACTGGCCCGCTATGATGTAACCATCAGCCTGGGAGACGGCCTCAGGCCGGGTTGCCTGGCTGACTCCAGTGACAGGGCCCAGTTTGCCGAGTTGGTGACATTGGGAAAGCTGGCCCGGCAGGCGCGCGAAACGGGGGTTCAGGCCATGATTGAAGGTCCCGGTCACGTGCCGCTTGGCGAGATAGAGGCAAATGTCAGCATGGCCAAGAAGCTTGCGGAAGGGGCTCCGTTTTACGTCCTCGGTCCGCTGGTGACAGACATCGCGCCTGGTTACGACCATATTACCGCGGCCATCGGCGGCGCCATTGCGGGAGCCGCCGGAGCGGATTATCTCTGTTACGTGACCCCGTCTGAGCATCTGGGATTGCCTGTGGCCGAAGACGTCCGCCTTGGCGTTGTCGCTTCACGCATCGCGGCTCATGCCGCCGACATTGCAAAGGGCGTTGCCGGCGCGCAGGAATGGGATTTGCAGATGGCCGTGGCCAGAAAGTCCCTGGACTGGCAAAAGCAGATTGACCTGGCGATCGATCCCGTTGTTGCCGGCGCAATTTACCGGGAGCGGCGCAGCGCCTCGGTCCCCGGCTGCAGCATGTGCGGGGAGTTGTGCGCAATGAAAATTGTCTCGGACCACTTGGGAATCAAGGCCGGAGAGATTTCAGGTTGCTAGTCGGCGAACTGGGCGAAGAGGCCCTGCTTGAAAGAATGCGGCTGGTGTTTGCCACGGCGTCCCCTGGCGTCCTGGCCGGGATCGGAGACGACGCCGCCGTAACCGTTCCCTCTCCGGGAAAGAAGATCTGGACGACCGACCTACTGCTGGAAGGCGTCCATTTCCGGAAGGACTGGCTCTCGCCGGCGCAGCTGGGCCGGAAAAGCCTGGCGGTGAACTTAAGCGACCTGGCTGCCATGGGCGCCTCTCCACTTTACGCAATGGTATTAATGGCCTGCCCGGCAGATACTTCCGTTGAGTATATTGATGAATTGTGTCAGGGCATCGCAGGCCTTGGGTCTGCCACAGGCGTGACGGTTGTGGGGGGAGATACAGCCCGCTCGCCGGGTCCCCTTTTTGTGGGGTTATCGCTGTGCGGCGCAATCCCGGAAGGGGAGGCGGTGCTGCGGTCCGGAGCGCGGCCCGGAGACAGGATTCTGGTGACCGGCTATTTGGGAAGCGCCGCCGCCGGCCTCTGGCTGCTTGAGAATGAAAAAAACCTGGAGCCGTTTACCGAGCTGTACCGTGCTTTTAAAGAACCCGAGGCGCGGCTTCTGGCCGGCAAAACGGCGCGCAGACTGGGAGCGACGGCAATGACGGACATCAGCGACGGCCTGGCCAGCGATTTGAGTCATATTTGCAATAAGAGCAGTGCCGGAGCCAGAATTGAAACAGGAAAGCTGCCATTGCATGATGAGTTAAAACTGGCGGCGCAGGAGTTTGGCCTCGATATGGAAGATCTGGCATTGCGCGGTGGAGAGGATTATGAGCTTCTAATCATCGTCAGTCCAGAAAGGTGCAACGCAATTAGCGGTGAAATTAAGCGCCAGGCCGGCATTCCGGTAACTGAGGTTGGTGAGATAACGACTCAGGCGTCTAACATTTTGGCTGTCAGGCCCGATGGCTCTGAGGTAGCCATTGGGCATGGCTTTGACCACTTTGGAGCCGATGGCTGAGAATAACGGCTTGCCCGCGGTTCTTTCCATTGCGGGTTTGGACCCCTCGGGTGGAGCAGGCCTTCTGGCCGACCTGCGCGTTTTTGCCTGGATGGGAATGTACGGCCTGGGCGTGATCACAGCCAGTACGTCACAAAACACAAAAGAAGTAAAAGAAATCCAGCCGCTCAGTCCCCGCCTGGTGCGCAGCCAGCTTGATATTTTGCTCGATGATGTATCACCTCAGGCAATGAAGACGGGAATGCTGGCCACAGCCGCGATCGTGGAAGCGGTTGCACGGGCCTTTGCCAATGGCAAGCCCGGGCCGCTTGTGGTTGATCCCGTCATAAGAAGCACGGGGGGCTTCGATTTGGGCGGCCGCGAGGTTGCGGAAGCGATTAAGAAGCACCTGCTTCCGGCCGCCGATATGGTGACGCCCAATCTTGATGAAGCCGAGGCGCTGACCGGGATCCGCGTCAGGACAGCGGCCGACGCTGAAAGGGCGGCGCGGGCGCTGACGGAACTGGGGGCGGCGTCCGCCTGCATAACGGGGGGTCATTTCAGTGGTGCACCCGACGAAATCGCCATTATTGACGGCAGGCTGGAAATTTTCCGGGGAGCAAGGCAGGGGGGCGACGAACAGTTTCATGGCAGCGGCTGTTTTTTTTCTGCGGCGCTGGCCTGCCTGCTGGCCAGGGGCAAAAGACCGGCAGAAGCCGTTTCCGGCGCAAAGGCTCTTGTTCAGGAGGCGATGTCAGGGGCGATAAAAGCCGGCAGCGGAAACAGGATCCCCTGGCTGCGCAGCCAGCTTGAACCTGGGAAGAGCAAGCATTAACCTTTAAATCTGGCAATAAATCTGGCAAAAAAAACTACAAGCAAGCGCCGGCATGCGCTTACAACGCCGGCCGAAGGTGGTTTACGATGAGAGTCTTGAAATTGGGCGACCGGGGGAAAGAGGTTCTGGACGTCCAGTCGCGGCTCCTGGCGCTTGGATACGATGTGGGAACTGATGGCGTCGATGGGTTATTCGGATCCGATACGCAGGCGGCTGTTCTTTCTTTCCAGCAGGCAAACGGGCTTCTGGTCGACGGCATTGTGGCTGCCAACACCTGGCAGGAACTGGTTGAATCCGGGTACCAGGCGGGAGAGCGGCTGCTTTATTTAAAAATACCCTCTTTTCGCGGAGCGGACGTTCTGGCGCTGCAGCGCTCTTTAAACCGGCTGGGATTTAACGCCGGTCCCGAAGACGGCATCTTTGGGCCGTTAACGGAAAGGGCCGTGCTTGACTTTCAGAAAAACGCCGGACTGGTTGTCGACGGCATGGTTGATGAGTCCGTGCTTAAGGCAATGTCAAAGGTTACCAAGGACGGCGAGCCCCATACGGGCGAAGCCAAAATACCGGACCGCAACGGCGGCTACGCCGCGGGCCGATCCCTTGAAAGCATCTCAGTGGTTATAGATGCCGGCCATGGCGGGGATGACCCGGGGATAGACGCACCGGGGGGCGTCCTGGAAAAAGACCTCAATTTGCAGGCGGCCCTTCTCCTGGGACGGGCTCTGAAGCAGGAGGGCTCACGCATCTTTTTTACAAGAGAAAGCGATAAAAGCATTGATCTTTACGAGCGGGCGGCCCTGGCCAATTCCTGGGGAGGAGATCTTTTTATCAGCATCCACCACAACAGTTGCTCCAGCCCTTCCGCTCAGGGATCGGCAGCCTATTTTTTTTGCCGGCAGGGATATTTTTCCGAGCCGGGCAAGCTACTGGCATGGCACGTCGTAAACAGCCTCTCCCGTAAAATGGACGTGCCCGTCCTTCCTCCCATCGGCCGTAATTATGCCGTCCTCAGGGAAACCGAGATGACGGCAGTTCTGGTGGAGCCGATATTCCTCCCGGTCCCAGGAAGCGATATCATGCTGGATGAAAAACTGACTGACCGTGAGGTAAAGGGAATTCTGGAGGGGCTCAGGCATTATTTTTCCCTTCGCCTGGCGTAAAAAGCAAAAAAATCATGCTATTTGCGGAAATTGTGTTAAATTTCACCGCTATTTATTGACTTAAGCATGACGCCTTGTTAAGGTTCACGGAGTTTTGGGGTCAAAGTGGACGCCAACTGACCGACACTGCGTGTCCTTAAGGAGGCGAAGAAAATCCGGAATAAGTTACAGTCATTATCAGTTGCAAGTGTAAATTCCCCTCACGGCTCCCCCGATAAACATAACCACAGAAGGCTTGCGCTCTTCTTTATCAGCTTCCCTTTAATTATCCTGATCCTGCTGTTTGTGGCGGTGAATCTGGCTGCTGCCGATCCTGCTGGCGATATCGCCGCCAAGCAGTCCCAGGCAGGTCAGGTCAAAACCGAGATTGACAGCATGAACCAGCAACTGGAAGCAAAGGTGGAGAGCTACAACGCCGCCAACCTGGAGTTGGGACGGATCGAGGGCAGCATCAAACAGAAAGAGCAGGAGCTTGCCGCAGCCAAGGCAAAGCTGAGTCAGGAGCAAGCTACCTTGAACGACAGGGTTTCCAGGATTTACCGCGATGGCTCCGCGAGCATGCTCGATGTGCTTATGGACACCTCAAGCCTGAATGATTTTCTCTCGACTTACGACATGCTTTCCAAACTTAGCGAGCAGGACCGCAACAATGTTGACCAGATAAAGATTCTCAAGGCCCAGGTTGAGCAAGAGCAGACAAAGCTCGAGAATGACAAATCGTCCCAGGAAAACCTGGTTTCACAGCTTGCATCAGACAAGAGCCAGATCCAGTCCGGAATTTCTGACCGCCAGCAGAAGCTTGCCAGTATTAACACGGACATTCAAACCTTGCAAAAGCAGGAACAGCAGCAGGAAGCAGCTGCGGCAGCAGCGCAGGCAGCAGCACAGCGGCAAACTGCTTCAGCCAGCTATGACAGCAACAGCGGCTCGCCGGCGCCGGCGGCGAGCGGACCGGCGCCTGCGCCTCGCGCCGGCGGCGTAGTGGGAATCGCCATGCAGTACCTGGGCGTGCCTTATGTTTGGGGCGGAGCCTCGCCGTCCGGTTTTGATTGCTCAGGGCTGGTAATGTACGTTTACGCTCAGGTGGGGATATCCCTGCCGCATTCGGCGGCCGCGCAGTATGAAGCCGGCACGCCCATCAGCCAGAGCCAGTTGGCCCCAGGAGACCTGGTCTTCTTCGGAGATGGCGGCATCGAGCATGTAGGCATTTACATTGGCGGCGGCAGCATGATTCACGCGCCTTACCCGGGAACAGTGGTGCAGATATCACCGCTTTCAGGCGGAGGCAGTTATCGCGGCGCCTGCCGCCTGTAGGCTTTAAATAAAGCTGTGAGTGAAACGAGCCCGGTTGATGCCGGGCTCTTCATTTTATTGAGCATTAAGCTCGTTCAGAATTGCCGGGAAATGTTGCCCAATAGTCGAGGCGGATTTTTGCGCCCGGGCGATTTGATTGCTAATGTTATGCCCGAGGAGAATGGAGCACAAAGTAATTATTGACAAAGACGGAGACAGCTCGGGTGTAAGAGTCCGCTTTGCGCCCAGTCCCACCGGCCATCTTCACATTGGGGGAGCCAGGACGGCTCTTTACAACTGGCTTTTTGCCCGCGGCCGCTGCGGCGCCTTTGTGTTGCGGCTTGAAGACACTGATCTGGCCCGCTCCACCGGCGAGGCTGTCCGCCAGATTATTGACAGCCTGCGATGGCTTGGCCTTGATTGGGATGAAGGGCCGGAAGCCGGAGGCGGCTTTGGGCCATACCGGCAAACGGAGAGGGCAGCTTTTTACAGGCAGGCAGTGGACCGGCTGATTGAGGAAGGAAAAGCCTTTTATTGCTATTGCTCGCCGGAGGAGCTGGAGGCCCAGAGGA
>JACWAD010000029.1 GCA_014874175.1 Thermoleophilia bacterium | reverse complement strand
GAGTAAGAATCACATGACAATATGTTAGTTATGTTGGAAAGAAACATGTTACAGGATGTCACAATGTGGTCCACGAAATGCCTATCCCTTTACCCCGCGGGGGGATTCCGACAGCGATTAAGAACCAATTTCAAAAGGCTATTCAAGCTGCCTTTGAGATAGATCCTAAAAGACAACCCGGTTTTTTCCGCCCTCCTTGGCTCTGTAGAGGGCGGCGTCCGCCTTGCTGATCAGAGTGCTTTCATCCCCGGCGTCATCAGGAAACGAAGCGACGCCAATGCTGGCCGTGATGCGTGCGCCCAGGGCCGACGGCAGCCTGATGCCGGCAATGGCGTCCCGCAGGCTGCCGGCAACCTTGACCGCGGCCGCTTTGGTGGTTTCCGGAAAAACCAGGGCAAACTCCTCCCCTCCATACCGGGCCACCGTATCCGAGCTCCGTATCCGCCGCGTGAGCACGCCTGCCACGCTCTTTAGAGCCTCATCGCCGGCCTGATGGCCAAAGCGGTCATTTACAACCTTGAAGTCATCCAAATCTATCATGGCCAGCGACAGCTGGCGCCTGTAACGGCGGCTTTTGCTTACCTCCTGCTCCAGGCTGCGCTGAAACGAGCGGAAGTTGGCTAGCCCGGTCATGTGATCCGTCACGGCAAGCCGCTGCTGCAGTTCGCCAAAGCTGATGTTTTCCAGGGCGCTGGCAGCCTGCGCGGCCAGGGAGCCCAGTATACTGCGCATGCCCTTTTCCGGCGGCCGGCGCCTGTCAAATATGGCCACCATGGCGCCAAGGATGTTTTCGCCATGCGAGATGGGGTAGGCAACAGCGATGGCGCCGGCGTCAATATTTTGAATCCGGTCAGCGGCCGACGGATCCGACATTACCGCCGGCGCCAACCTGCCGGCCGCCTCCGCAAGCCCGTCCTTGAAGAAGCCGGCCGGGACGCTAACCACGATGGCCCCGTGTGGCGCGGAACCATATGCAGGCGGGACTTCCACCCACACGCCCAGAGCTCCCGCCGCCAGCCGCGCCGCTTCCGCCGTTGTCTTGACCAGCCGGTTCCTGTCAAATGTGGAACCGAGGATGTCACCAGTGTAGGAGAGGGCAAGCTGCAGCCGGGTGCGCGAATCTTCCAGTTCGGAGATAAAGCCGCGCAGGCCGGCCTGCATCATGTTAAATGAGGAGGCCAGGTCGCCAACCTCATCCCGTGACCTGATTTCAACGCCCTGGTCCAGATTTCCGGCGGCGCCGGCAGCGGCGGCGCTGCGCAGCTTTCTCAATGGGCCGGTGAGGTTCCTTGTAAGAAACAGTCCTAAAAGGACCGCCAGGGCCAGCGCCAGGGCGGTAAGCGCCAGCCCCGCCTCAAGCACCCGTTGCGAAGCCTCGCTGACAGTGGCGGACGGGACGGCCGCCACCAGAGTCAGCTGCCGGTCTGAAATCTGGGCCGGCGGCGACAGCGCCATCGCCACCAGGTCCTGCCCGCCCGCCCGGGCTGTGAAAGTGCCTGCTGCGGCCGTCTTCCCGGCCGGCATTCCCTCCGGCGCCGGAAACGGCCCCGCCGGCAGTGAGCCGGCGATAACGCTGCCTCCGGCAAGAACGCCCCATTTAAGCTCCTGCGGTGAAAAAACCGCGGCAATTGAGTTTGTATCAATTGGCTTAAGCGCGGTCAAAATCCATGTGCCGCCGGCAGCGTTGATGTTCACGACCGCTTTCAGCATGGGCGCGGCTCCGGCTGCGCCCGCCTGACCCTGAATGGCGCCGGCAGGGCCGGTCACTGTGACGCTGAGGGCGCCGGTGTCGTTTCCAATGACCGCAAGAATGGCGTCGCGGCGGGCCTTGTCTGCTGAAACCAGCGCGGCGGCATTTGCATTTTTTGCCGACTCGGCCAGGCTGGCGGCCAGAAACCGGTCCTGTTGGGAGACGATTGCCGACACTGCCGCCAGTCCGCTCTGCATCCGGGTCCGGTAAGTATTCTCGCTGGAGCGGTTCAAAAAGAAGCTGAACAGGAGCGCTGCCACCAAAAGCGGCAGGACGACGATCCCGGCAAAGAACAAATAGAGCTTGGTGCTAAGCCTCATTTTAAACCGGACGTTGGATGTTGGACATTGGATACTGGATTAAAAAATTGGATCGTTTAGTTCGCAATTCCGCACGGGCTCAATGCCCAAACCAAAGCCTGGTATATCAGCATTCAGATCCGGCTTTGGGCTTCGGTTTGGGGGCCGGTTTCGATTTCGGGTCCGGGGTCCGGGTTTCGGGTTTAATCCACCATCCACCAGCCACCATCCGCGGTTTCAATGTCTTCCTGAGCGTAATATCCCCCCTACCAGCCAGAGGCCGAAAAACCCCGAGATCGTGAATCCCAGAAACGCAAACAGGGAGATGCCCAGCAGGTGCGGTCCCCCCTGGGCAAACAGGCCGATGATGGAGGAGCCCAGGATCAGCGAAGCCAGGACAATGGCAACGACAAGCCTGTTTGTCAAAACGGTCAGACGGCGGGTCATGTCTTCCAGATTGCGGTGGACAAAGTTTATCTTCACATCTCCGCGCCGCACCTGGTCCAGGGCGTCGTGGAGCTGATATGGATAGTCCATTAGCACCCCCGCCAGGTTTTGCAGCTCGCGGCCGCCGCGGCTGGCCAGGTTCCGGGGCGAATAGCGGCTGCTGATGAACTCGCGCGCGTAAGGGCGCGCAAACTCGAGCACGTTGAAGGAAGGATAAAGCTGGCTGGTGATTCCTTCCAGGGTGGCCACTGCCTTGTCCAGGAGCAGGTACTGGGTGGGCAGCTTCAGCTTCAGCCGGAAGATGGCGCCAAAAATGTCCCTGAAGACCGAAACGGGCTCCAGCTCGCTTAAACGGACGCCGTAATACTTGGCGAACAGGTCCCTTAGCTCGTTGACGAACTCCGGCTCCGTCTCCCGCGGGAACTCGACGCCCAGGGCCGCCAGCCGCCGGGGGATGTTCTCCAGCTTCTGGTTGGTGACGTCAACGAAAAGATTAATGATGCTCTGGCGGTCGTTCTCGGTGAGAACGCCGGCCATGCCAAAGTCGACCAACCCGATGGTGCCGTCTTTCATCACCAGGATGTTGGCCGGGTGGGGATCGCCGTGAAAGAAACCGTGGATGAATATCTGTTTCAGCCAGCACTCGGTGATGGCGGCGGCCAGCCCCTTGCGCTCCCCCATGGTCATAGCGCCCGTGTCAACGTCAACCAGCTGCGTGCCTTCCAGGTACTCCAGCGTCAGTACCCGGGCGGTGCTGTACTGCCAGTAGACCTTTGGTATGACTACGTTGTGATCCAGGTCAAAAAGCTGCGCGAACCGCTCCGCGTTTCTGGCCTCGATACGGTAGTCAAGCTCGGCCCTGATGCTGCGGGCAAACTGGTCAACGACTCCCACCGGGTCAACGAGGATTTCCTGGCGCAGGTGATCGCTGAGCAGATGGGCAAACTGGTAGAGAAGGTCAATGTCCGCCTTCACCAGGGCTTCGGCTCCCGGCCGCTGCACCTTGACGATCACCTCATCGCCATTGGGCAGCACCGCCCGGTGCACCTGGCCAATGGACGCCGCCGCGATCGGCGTTTCCTCAAAGGAGAGGAACAGGCGCTTTATGGTCAGCTTAAGCTCGGGCTCGATCGTCTCATAAGCCTGCTCCACCGGGAAGGCGCGCACCTCGTCCTGCAGCTTGCGCAGCTCCACAAGGATGTCGGCGGGGACCAGGTCCGGCCTGGTGCTGAGGAGCTGGCCGAACTTGATAAAGGTGGGGCCCATCTCTTCCAGCATGTTCCTGATGTGCTCGCCGCGGGTCCCGACCGGCCGCGGCGCCGTCCCGCGCCGCAGGCGCGGCATCAGATTGCGCAGGTTATGGCGCTCAAAGAAATAGCCAAAACCGTGCTTGACGGCGATCTCGGTGATGCGCCGCATCCTGTCCACGTTTCTGACGCTGGGAAGCCTCATGCTGCTCCTTCTGCGATGTCATCCTGAGGCGAAGCCGAAGTATCCCGTTTTTTTGCCTCAGATTCTTCGCCGCTAAAGCGGCTCAGAATGGCAATTTCCGCAACTACTTTTCTGCTTTTTCCTTCCCGGAACCGGCTGTCTCCGCGGCTGCCGCCTCCAGCAACGAGATGCGGTGCTCCAGCTGCGCCAGCTTCAGCTCCAGCTCCTCAAGCTGCTCGCCGGTGGCCAGGCCCATGTCGCGGAATGTCCGCTGCAGGCTGGCGTCGATCCTGCCCCTGGCGGCGCGGGTCTCATCCCTGGCCTTCCCGACCAGCTCGTTTACCGCCTCCCGGCCTTCGCCCCTGGCCTCCTGCCCCCGGTTGATGAAGTCGCCGATGGCGGCCTCCGCCATGTCCCGGGTGAGGGAGGCGGCGCCGAGGGTCATCAGTATGCTGCGCTCCAGTAAATTTGACATGCTGCGCCTCCTTCCATGAAACGTTTCACGTTTAACTTTCAGGGCGTGCTTTAGTAACGGCTTTATTAGCCGGAAGGTTAACTCCAAGTGGAACTAAATTCTACCCCCGCAAATATTTTCCCTAACGCGAAGTAGGCAATGCGAAGATCCTGTGAAGCCAAAAATAGGCGGCTCTCTACACCTTGGTTTGAGAGGCAGGTGGTGCAGGTCCTATGGAGTCTTTCTTTGGGAAGTTCAAGCAGCGCCCGAAGGGCGCGGACCTAGCGGGCCTTGGCGGCCTTGACTTTTGCCTTGGTCTTGGCCTGGGCCTTTTTTGCCCGGGCGACCGGCGGGCGGTAGCGCTTCTCCCGCTCTTTCCACAGGGTCAGCAAGGGAGCAGCCACAAAAATCGAGGAATATGCGCCGGAACTGATGCCCACCAGCAGCGCGAAGGCGAAGTCCTTCAGCGTCTGGCCGCCGAAGACGAGCAGGGCGATGACCGGCATTAGGGTCAGCAGGCTGGTGATGATGGAGCGCGTCATCACTTCCCAGATGGAGTTGTTGACCATGTCCGCGTAGGCGCCGCGGCGGGCCTTGGGCGCATTCTCGCGGATGCGGTCGAAGACGATAATTGTGTCGTACAGTGAATAACCGAGAATGGTAAGAACGGCGGCAACCGTCGCCGTGGTAACTTCACGGCCCACGATTGAATAAACGCCCACGGTGACAAGCAGGTCGTGGATCAGCGCCACCAGCGTCGCCACCGCCGATTTGAACTCAAAGCGGAAAGAAACGTAGATGATGATAATTGCCCAGGCAAGGAAGACCGCCTTTAGCATGGCGTCGGCCACCTGGCGGCCGAAAGTGGGGCCGACGACATCCCACGAAGTCTCGGTTACATGGAACCTGGCGTCAAGCGCCTTGACCAGCGCCTGCTGCTGGTTTTCCTGCAGCGCCGGCAGGGTCACCTGGTAGCGGCCGCCGCTCACTGTCTGCACCACGGCGTCCGGATAGCCGGCGCTGCCCACCACGCCGCGCACGCGGCCCACGTCTGTATTTTGGCTGAACCTGGTCGTCAGGCGGCTGCCGCCCTTGAAGTCAATGCTCAGATTGAGCCCGCGCGTCGCCAGGCTGATCATGCCGACAACAATGATCAGGCCGGAAAAGGCAAACCACCAGTATTTTTTCCCCATCAGGTCGATGCGCAGTTTCTCAATCATGACGCCTCTGCCTTTTTCAGTTTCAGGCCCATCAAGGCGGGGCTGTTAAAAAGGCGCAGGTTGGCCAGCAGGCCCAGCATTGCCCGCGTGGCCACCACGGCCGTGAACATGCTGATCACGACACCAATAATCAGCGTCAGCGCAAAACCCTTGACGCCGGCTGTCGCCAGGCTGAAGATGATGAGGGCCGTGATGATCGTGACCACGTTGGCGTCGAGAATGGTCTTGAATCCCTTGCTGTAGCCGGAATTGACCGCAGAGCGGATCGTCTTGCCCTTGCGCACCTCTTCCTTGATGCGCTCGAAGATGACGACATTGGCGTCGGCCGCCACCCCCACTGTGAGGATCATGCCGGCGATGCCGGGCAGCGTCAGCGTGGCCGGATGCCAGGGGTTGGTGAGAGCGGCGTAGAAGAGCACCCCATAGATCATCAGCGCCAGGTCGGCCACAACTCCCAGCAGCCGGTAATAAAACACGAGGAAGATCATCACCACCGCCATGCCAATGGCGCCGGCGATCAGCCCCTGGCGGAGTGAATCGGCGCCCAGGGTGGCGCTGACCTCCTGCTTGTTGATTGTTTTAAGCGTCACCGGCAGGGCGCCCGTCTGCAGCACCAGCACCGTGTCTTTGACTTCCTGCAGGGACATATTGCCGGTGATCTCCGCCTGGCCGCCGCTTATCTTGTTCTTTACCGTCGGGGCCGACTGAACATCGCCGTCCAGCACGATCGCCATCTGCTGCACCTGTCCCGTGATCGCCCCCTGAGTGGCCAGCTGTTCCGTGACATCGGCAAACTTCTTGGCGCCGGCGTCGTTAAAATTCATGTTCACCTTGGGCCGGTTGTACTGGTCGTAGCCGAGCGAGGCGCCGCTGAGGGCATCGCCGGTAAGCAGTGGAGTCTTGTCAACCACCATCGGGATTTTCACCGGCTGCCCGTTCTTCGTGACGACGTTGCCGTCCTTGTCTTTCTCTGTCTGGAAGAGCAGCAGCTTGTCGGCGGGGATCTTGCCAGGCGCCAGCGTGCCCGACGCCACCTGCCCGCTCAAGTCCTGGTCCACGCGCATAAACTGCAGCAACGCAGTCTTGCCAATCAGGGCCGTTGCCTGGTCAGCGTTCTTTACTCCCGGCAGTGCCACCGAGATCTCGTTGTTGCCCTGGGTGCTGATGGCCGGCTCGGAGATGCCCAGCTTATCAACGCGGTTGCGGATCACCAGCTCCGCCTGGTCCATCTGGTCGCTGGTGACGTTGCCCTGCGCCTGCAGGACCACCTCCAGTCCTCCCTGAAGGTCAAGCCCGAGCTTGGTTTTTTTCGCCGGCGGATAGATGATAAAAACCGATGCCGCCAGGAGGACCACCATTATTCCCAGCACGAGGAGATGTTTCTGTCTGTCTGTCATAAACCGGATTTTGGATATTGGACCCTGGATGTTGGATTATTCTTTTGGCCCTGAATCTTTTTTGTTTTGGTTTTTTTATCCAGGATCCAGCATCCAAAATCTAGTATCCGCTTTCATATTTTAACACAGCCCGGGCTCCCGGAAAGGATGTCGGCCAGCGGCCGGCGGGACTTGAGCAGGCAGCAGGATGACCGTCAGCCCCGCAGCCGCTAGGACGCGCCGCCGTCTTCTTCCGGCTCCGCTTCCGGCTCCTGCCTGCTTTCCTTTGCGCGTCCTTCCTCGCGGCGGGAGATGGAGCTGCGCGCCACCTTGATTTCCGTCTTTCTTGCTATCTCCAGCAGCACGTAGTCTTCTTTTATCTGCGTAATCCTGCCGAAGATGCCGCCGGCGGTCACCACCGTATCCCCTTTTTCCAGCGCCTGCACCAGGGCGTCATGCTGCTTTTTTTGTTTCTGGCTGGGCCGTATCAGCAAAAAATAAAAAACAACGATAAAGAGCGCAAAAATAACCAGCGTTGCGATGCCGCTGCTGGCGCTTGCCTGGGCCAGCAAATAAGCAATGGTCAAGATCAAAGCCGCTCCTTTCCTAAAGGATCTTCATTTGTCTCATGACAAACGTTTTATCCCGGAATGCGAAAGGGTGCTCCATCCCTTCAGAACTCAGGCGCAGATTTCATGAAATCGCTAAACCGCCCCTGCATGATCGCCTCCCGGGCCTTCCGGGTCAAGTCTAGCAGAAAGGTGACATTGTGTAGAGACAGGAGATGCAGTCCCAGGATCTCTTTCAGGGTAACCAGGTGCCTGATATAGGCGCGGCTGAAGCTCCGGCAGGCATAGCAGCGGCAGCCGGCATCGATGGGACCGTCCTGGCGCGCCAGGGCGGCGCCGCGCATATTCAGCCGGCCGGCAGAGGTAAATGCGGTTCCATGGCGAGCCAGCCGCGTGGGCAGGACGCAGTCAAACATGTCCACGCCGGCGGCAATCGCGGCCATGATCCCGGCCGGGTCGCCCAGCCCCATGAAGTAGCGGGGCCGGTCCGCCGGAAGCAGGCCGGCCGTAAGAGCGAGCGCCTCCAGCATGGCGGACCGCTCCTCGCCAACGCTGAGGCCGCCGATGGCGTAGCCGCCAAAGCCTGTCTCGATTGTGCGCTGGGCGCTCTCGCGGCGAAGCTTCTCATTTGTGCCTCCCTGGACAATGCCCATCAACAACTGGTCCTGGCGCCGGTGCCGGGCGCGGCAGCGGGCAGCCCAGTCTGCGGTGCGGCCGACCGCCTGCCTCAGCTCGCCGGGCGAAGCATCGGCGCCGGGGCACTGGTCCAGGCACATGATAATGTCCGCCCCCAGCCGCTCCTGGACGCTTACCGACAGTTCAGGAGTAAAGAAGTGCCTGGAGCCGTCATAGACGGATTTAAACTCTACTCCTCCGGAGGAAACACGGGCGGACGCCCCCAGGCTGAAAACCTGGTAGCCGCCGCTGTCAGTAAGCAGCGGGCCATCCCAGGACATAAACGCATGCAACCCTCCCAGGCCGGCGACAGTGTCCGCACCGGGGCGGAAAAAGAGATGATAGGCGTTTGCCAGCACAACCTGTGCGCCCGCCCCGGACAGGTCCCGGGGAGAGAGCGTCCTGACCGTAGCCCTGGTGCCGACCGGCATGAAGCAGGGCGTCTCGATGTCTCCGTGGGGGGTGACAAGCACACCCGCGCGCGCATCGCCGGCGCCGGCGGCAATCATGAAATCAAAAAGGCTCAACCACAAATCTCCAAGCTTACGTGGCTTTCCCAATTTCGCCGAAGCTGATAAAATCGGCCAAAGATGCTCTCCCTCCCTGGCAAGACAATAATCATCTTCTTCGCCCTCGTGGCCGCCGTTGCCAGCATTGCCGCCACAATCTCATCCGTCGACGGCGCCGGCCGGGCGGCGCCGACCGGGACCCTCCCCGCCGCCGGGGCGGCAGCCGCATACCCCCAGCCACCTCCCGTCCACAAGTTCGCGCTCATCATCGGCATCAACTACGACCATACAGATTTCGGAGAAGTCAAGTACGCCGACCGGGACGCGCTTTCGATTTACAATTTGCTCACCAAGCAGAAAGGCTTCCCTCCGGGCAACATTGCCATGCTCCGAAACAGCCAGGCCACGCGGGGCAATATCCTTGCCGCGCTTGGCTCCCTGGCGGCAAACCCGGAGGTTGACTCCCATTCCGAAGTTGTTTTTTTCTACAGCGGCCACGGGCTGCGCAACGGCCCCGGCGACGGCCCTGATATCACGGGACTGCCGCCAGGCTACGCGCTGGTCCCCTTCGATTTTTACAATTATAACTGGAAACAGGGCGCCGGCCTCATCTGGAACCGGGAGCTGGCAGCGGCGCTCTCCAGGATTCACCCCGGCATGATGTGGGTCTCCATCGACAGCTGTTTTTCGGGCGGGTTCATCCAGCCCGGAATCGCCGGCCCCGACCGGGTAGTGACCGCCTCCAGCCAGGCGGACCAGCTGTCCAACGAGCTGCCCCAGGCCCAGCAGGGCGTCTTTACCGATTTTATGGTCAACGAGGGCCTCGCCAGGGGAATGTCGATCGAGCAGGCTTTCAACTCCGCCAGCATTCGCTCGCTGCCTTACTCGCAAACGCCCCAGATTGCGGACGAGGTTCCCGGGGGCGGCGGGCTTTAAGCTGCGTTCAAACGCGGCGCAGGATGCGCCTGCCCTTTCCAAATACCACAATCCGCCTTATTATCATTACCATCCTCACTGCCAATGAGAAAGGAGTTGCCATGAAAAGCAGCGGCAGTTCGAGTAAAACGGCCGACGAACTGGAAAATCTGGAGCTGCAGGGCCCGGCGGTGGCGGAAAAAGTGTCGGTCAACGTCAACAAGGCGCACCGGGAAAGCCTGACCACCGGGCAACGGGCGGCCGACTCGCTTGCCAAACAGGCGGGCAGCTGGAGATTTATTTTCATCTTTTTAATCATTCTTGGCGTCTGGATGTTGTTAAACAGCATCGCCTTTATTAACAACTGGGATCCCTACCCGTTCATCCTTCTTAACCTGGTGTTATCCTGCCTGGCCGCCATACAGGCGCCGGTGATCATGATGAGCCAGAACCGGCAGGAGGAGAGGGACCGCCTGGAGGCGGACGCCGATTACCATGTCAACGTGAAGGCTGAAGCAGAGCTGGAGCGGCTGCACCGCAAGCTCGACCACATGCACAACAAGCTTGACCGCCTGAACGAGGAGCGCGTCAAGGAGCTGCTTCAGCTGCAGCAGGAGCAGATGCAGATCCTCAAGGACCTGGCAGAAAAGAAAATCTAGGCGGAACCTTGAATTTCAAAGCAGTAGCATCGCATCGCCAAAGCTGTAAAAGCGGTATCTTTCCCTAACAGCCTCGCGGTAAAGGCGGCGTGTCTCCCGGGCGCCTGCAAAGGCCATCACCAGCGCCAGCAGCGTCGATCTGGGAAGGTGAAAGTTGGTCACGAGGGCGTCAACGGCGCGAAACCTGAAGCCGGGCACGATGAACAGGTCCGTGGCGCCGGCAAGCGGGCCGGGAGGATCGGCGCAGACCGTCTCCAGCACCCGCACCGTGGTGGTGCCCACGGCAATCACCCTGCCGCCGCTTTTCCTTGTTTCCTGAAGGGCTTCATAGGTGCGCCGCGGCAGGCTGTAGCTTTCCGCGTGCATCCGGTGCCCGGCCAGGCTTTCGGCGCTTACGGGACGGAAAGTGCCCAGGCCGATGTGAAGCGTAAGCGGCTCCAGCCGGGCTCCGGCGGCCTTTATGCCATCCATCAGCGACTTTGTAAAATGAAGACCGGCAGTCGGGGCCGCCGCCGAGCCCGGCTCCCGCGCATAAACCGTCTGGTAGCGCTCAGGCCGGCCCGGCTTTTCCGTGATGTACGGCGGCAGCGGCATCTCTCCCGACTCCTGCATGAGCTCCTCCGTCCCCAGGCTGCCAGCGTTCTCCAGCAGCCAGCGGCCGCCGCCGAGGCTCTCCTTGAGCAGGAGGAGAGGCTTGCCGGCGGTGGCGGCGGCCGGCGGCCGGCCTGCTGGCGCAGACCGGCCCCCATCAGGCTCCAGGCGCTCTCCCGGCCTCAACCGGGAAGAAGGCCGGGCCAGCACCTCCCAGACACGCTGCTTTCGCCGGGTCAGAAAAAGAAGCTCCACCCTGCCTCCTGTTGACCTTGTAACATAGATGCGTGCTTTAAACACGCGCGAATCGTTATAGGCAACCAGGTCGCCGGGGCGCATAAATGAGACCAGGTCGGTGAAACGGAAATGCCGCGTCGTGCTGGCGGCGCGGTCGTAAACCAGCAAGCGGCTGCTGTCCCTGGGGACGGCCGGCCGCTGGGCGATCAGCTCCCGGGGAAGATCGTACTCGAGCTCGCGGGCAAGCATGTGGTCCCGGCCTCAGGCTTGCCGCTTGGGCCTGCGCCCGGCGGCGGCTTCGGCGGCGTCGGAACTGCCCGGCGGGAAAGCTCTTTCGCCGGCCCTTTGCCTGCGCCCGGCGGCGGCCTCGGCGTCGCTGTAAATGCAGCCGCAGTACTTCTGGCGGTAAAGGCCCGCTTCCCGGGAAAGCTCGATGCTGCGCCGGTAACGGGCGCGAAGGTCGCGGTAGGCAAACCTGACGCCCGCGGCCTCGGCCGCCTTCTCCCCCTCCTCCCTGATTATCTCATGCTCCTGATAGGGGCTTACGAGCAGGGTGGTGCTGAAGGCGCCAAAGCCGCTTCCTGCAGCCAGCCGCGCCGTATGGCCAAGCCGCTGCGAGATGCAGATGCGGCAGCGCTCCGGCCTCTGGCCCCCGCCTTTTAGGCGCCGGAGCCAGCCGGTAATGTCATACTCGGGCCCGCCCATCAGCGGCAGCCCCATCGCGCCGGCGCAGGAGAGCAGCGTCTGCCAACGAAGGCTGTGCTCGGCGAAAGGATGGATGTTGGGATTAAAAAAAGTGCCCGTCACCCGGACGCCTTCCTGGCGCCAGGCCTCGACGGCAGCGGTCGAGCAGGGAGCGCAGCAGATGTGCAGAAGAAGTTTCACGGTTCACGTTTCCGTTTTTGCAGTAATTTCCAGGGCGCCGCCCATGGCTTTTGCAGACGGCCGCAGCGGAAGATTCCCAATTGGGACAGGCTCATAAGATTCTAGCAGTTTGTCCCTTTGACTTTTGCGCCACAGTCCGCTAATCTCTGCTTCAGTTTGCAATGCCCCCCGAAAGAAAAGTAAGCCTCGGATTTCAGCTCTAACAATCGATGGTTGGCAGGCGGGCTGATTGCCCTGCTTGTGCTGTCGCTTGTCTTTGCCGGCTGGGCTTTCTGGCGGTCCCGGCAAAGGCCGGCGCCGCCCGCGGCAACGGTGGCGCAGACGACAACTCAGAGCGCTCCCCCGGCGCCGCTTACCTACAGCTGCCCCCTGGACGGCACCCAGCAGACAAGCAAGGCCAGCACGCTTAACCGCCCCATCGTTGTCCAGATCGACAACGCGCCCGATGCGCGCCCTCAGTGGGGCCTGAGCCAGGCGGACATCGTCTACGAGGCCATGGCCGAGGGACAGATAACCAGGTTTTCGGCAATTTTTGCTTGTCATGACGCCGGCACGGTGGGGCCGGTACGAAGCGCCCGCATGATCGACCTGGAGCTGGCGCCGGAGTACGGCGCCCTCCTTTCAGATTCCGGCTCCAGCCAGGGGGTTACCGCGAATCTGGAGGCGGCTCCCGATATACCCAACGTCACCGACAGCACTTACCCCTCTGCCTATCACCGCACCACCGACCGCTACGCTCCTCACAACCTGATTACCAGCACGATTGCCATCAGGCAGGCGGTGGCCGCCGCCGGCGTGCCGACGCAGGCCAACCTGGAGGGCCCGCAGTTCAAGGCTGAGGCTACCGGGCAGGCTGCGATTAAAATGATCAAGGTTTCCTACTCCCCCTGGGCCGATATCAGTTACACTTACGACCCTGCTTCCAACAGCTGGCTCCGTTTTAACGGCGGCAAGCCTGACACCGACGCCCTGACGGGGAAGCAAATCGCACCCAAGAACGTGATCATCCAGTACGTGCAGGTGCTTGACAGCGGCATTGTCGAGGATGCAAGCGGGGAGCACGGGCTTCAGTTTACCCTCACCGGGTCTGGCAAGGTCGAGATTTTCCGCGACGGCCAGGCTGTCAGCGGCCAATGGCAGCGCCCGTCAAAAAATGTCATTACGACGTACATCGACGCCAACGGAAGCCCAATCCCCCTTGACGTCGGCCAGACCTGGATCGAAGTTGTTCCTATAGATTTCCAGGCCAGCTGGAACTAGCACAGTCCGATTCACGTTTAACGTTTAACGAGGTTAACAGATTCGGGCTTTTCCTGTCTGCATTAGCCAGCATCCAGCATCCGCTAATTCTCAGTCTCCGTCTCAGGCCTGCCGGCCATCCTTGCCTTGCCGGGTCTAAGATCGCGCCCGCCCGGGACAAGGGTCAGGCTGCGCCGCCACAGCCTGGACGGCCACCAGTTCCACCTGTCCAGCAGGACCGCAATCGACGGCACCAGCAGCGTGCGCACGAAGAAAGTGTCCAGCATGATGCCGAAAGCGATTGAAAAGCCGATCTGCTCGATCTGGGCGTTGCCGCCGCTAAAGCCGAGCACGGTAAACGTGCCGGCCAGGATCAGCCCGGCTGAGGTGACGGTGCCGCCCGTAAGGCCGATGGCCCGCGTCACCGCCTGTCGCAGGGAGGCGTGGCCGTGGGCTTCCTCGCGGATGCGGCTCATTACCAGGATGTTGTAATCCTCACCCAATGCCATGGAAAAAACAAACATCAAAAACGGGAGGATGAAGTTAAGCCCTGCCTGGCCACCCCAGTGGACAAAGACGATCATGGCGAATCCCAGCGAAGAGACATAGGAGAGGCCAACTGTGGCGATCAGGTACCAGGGGGCGATGAGGCTCCTCAGCATCACCGCCAGCAGCGCGGCGATGATTAGCAGGACGATGGGCACGATGCGCCACAAGTCAGAAGTGGCGGCGCTGCTGACGTCATAGGCGGCGGCATCGAGGCCGGCGACGCCGCTCCTGGCCGCGCCCGTGTCGCCGGCGACCCTCGCCAGCTGGGCACGCACGTCGGGCACCGCGTGCATCGCTTCATTGGAGCCGGAAGCTCCGGCGGCAAGCCGGGCGTAAAACTGCACCGTCTTGCCGTCAGGGCTGATAAACTGCGCCGTCGAGCGGTAGAACTGGTAGACCTGGACGAAGTTGACGCCGCCCGACAGATTATACCCCGAAGGCATTTTCTGTCTTGCCATGGACTCCAGCCCGGCAGGAGGCGTGGGCGACAGCGACTCGGCCGGCCCCAGGAGGCTGTGCAGGCGCTCCAGCTGCGCCGGCGAAAAAGACGCCCGGCCGCCGGCGAAAGGCCCGCCCACGGTGCTCAGCAGCGGTGAGGCGGACAGCTCCTTTTCGGCTGCAGCCACGGCGCCAAGATTGTTCCAGACCGGCTGGTCAAATTTCATCAGAAGCATCTCCGGGTTATTGCTGGCAGCCGGAAAATGTTTGCTAATCACCGCGGTGCCCTGCGCCGAATCGCTGCCCGAGCTGCCTGAACTGTTGTCCGAGAAACCAATGGTCTGGTAGCCGGTGACTCCCGCCGCCAGGGCGCCAAAAAGAACGATGCCGATAAGCAGCGTCGCCACCGGCCGCTTGACGATGCGCCGGGCCAGCCGGCCCCAGAGGCCGTTCTTCTGCTCCTTGCGCAGGTTGGACGGCCAGAAGACTGCCCGCCCCAGCACAGCCAGCAGCGCCGGCAGGAAGGTAAGCGCCGCCAGCAGCATCACCGCCAGCCCCACGGCCAGTCCCGGGCCGATCCCCTTGTAGATGCCAAAGGTGGCCATCAGCAGGCTGAGCAGCGCCGCCATGACCGTTAGCGCAGAAAACGTGATCGACTCGCCCACGCGCGACATTGTCCACACCACCGCCTCCCGGGGGGCCAGGCCGCGTCGCAGCTCTTCACGTACGCGGAACACCAGGAAGAGGCCGTAATCTGTGCCGGCGCCCAGAATAAGCACGATCAGGAGCACCTGCGTTATCTCGGATGCTTGCAGCCCCAGTTTGGTGGATTCGGCGATCAGGGGGCCGGCAAGGGCCAGCGAGATGCCGGCGGGAAGCAGCGTCACCAGCGGCGCCAGCAGGGAGCCGTAAACTGCCAGCAAAAGGACGATGATCAATATGATGGAATAGTTCTGGGCGGCAGTGCGGGAGTGCTGGCCGGAAGCGCCGGCGTCCACCGACTGCGCCAGGCGGCCGGTGAGGTGGAAAGAAAGCCCTGGCGGCGCGCCGGCCTGGCTGAAGTCCGAACGGATGCTGGAGACAATCTGCCCGGCGCCGGAGCCAAAATCCTGACTGACGCCGACCATGATCTCGCCCGCCTGGCCGTCGGGGGAAAGGCCCTGGTCGCGCACGGTGCTGACGCCGGGAATCTTCTTTACGGCCTGCTCCAGCCGAGCGGCCGCCTGCTGGTCAGCGGCGGTCAATTGACCAGGCGCTCTTTCCATGATAATAGTGGCCGTGGTGGTCTGCCTGCCCTGGAAGGGCGCCGCCAGCTGCGCCGCCTGCATGCTGGGCGAATCTGATGGCAGGAACTGGGAATTGTTGGACCGGCTGACGCTCGCCAGCGAGGGCAGCGTCTTTATAGCCACAGGGACGGCGATAATCCAGGCGGCGATCACCAGCCAGCGAAAGCGGACAGAAAAACGGCCCAGAGCGTTAAACACGGGCGCCCTGCCCCCGGCCCGAACGGCTCAGATGCCTGGGCGGCCCGGGCCCCCCCAGAACCTGCGCCAGAAAAGAAACATGGCCTGCCTTTGGCACAAAAAAAATCATGATTTCCGGGAACCCTTTCTGGAAAAGACAACTCCCGGCATTATAGAAAGGAATTGTTAAGATCGTGTAAAAACTGGCGGTCGTGGCAGGCCCAAAAGAAACCGCAATTGTAAAACTCAGGAATCTTTCACATAGAGCCAGACTGCTTCAGCGGCCAATGCCCTGTAAAACCGGCCTTCTTTTTTGAGGGAATTCCATTCATCCCGGGTGTAAACCAGCAAATCCGCGGGCACGGGCAAAGGCGAAAGATCCCAGTCCACTGTCCTTTTTTCAAACGGCCTGTTTGAGCTCTCAATGACAGCAATTATGTCCAGGTCACTGCCAACGCCCCAGTCGCCCCTGGCGTAGGAGCCAAAAAAACCGAGCCTGACGACGTCGCGCCTTACCTTGACGAGGGCTTGCGCCCAACGGTCCAGCGCCCTCCTGACCTGGACCGCGTCAGGCCATCTGAGAACCGGCGAACTTAATGATCGCACTGGCATAATCCAGCGCCTCCCCGCTCTGCAGTTGTCCGTAATGTTCAAAAGGGGCGCCCTCAGGATGTCCGTTCGGATACCGGGCCGGAATATAGAAATTATCAAGGACTTTGGCTTTTTCAACCAGCTCGGCGGGAACATCTATCGGCAGCTCGTCAAGGAGGCGGGCGACAACATGCCCCCAGGCTTCCTGGCCCAGATGCAGATGTAGCGCCTTGACCGCTTTTTCGGCCGCCTGCTGCGCGGCAAAGCAGGCCCACTCGTGCCTGTCTGCTTTTTGGGAATCCGCAGCCTGCTCCAGATCCCGTTCGGCCTGATTCAGCCAGTCATTCGCCCTGTTTGACATAGCTTCTATTCTTGTTCGTTGCGGATGCCAATTTTCCCGCACTGTCCCGGTCTCAACAATAAAACACATTCCGTGAAAGCTGATGTTATCACATCATCTCTTGCCGGCGGTGGTTGAGGCTCAGTATGACGAGATCAATCAGAAAAGTTTGCTAACGTCGCCCCCGGGGGCTTCAACGCCGAGATGCTCGTAGGCGAGGCGGGTGGCGACGCGGCCGCGCGGGGTTCTCTTGAGCAGGCCGCACTTAAGCAGGTAGGGCTCGTAGACATCCTCAACCGTGTCGCGCTCCTCTCCCACAGCCACTGCCAGGGTGCCCAGGCCGACCGGGCCGCCGTCGAACTTCTCGATGATCAGCTTGAGGAGCTCGCGGTCGACCTTATCCAGGCCGGCCTCGTCAACCTCGAGCAGGCCAAGGGCGCTCCGGGCAAGCCCGCAGGTGATGCGGCCGTCCCCTTTTACCTGGGCGTAGTCGCGCACCCTCTTGAGCAGGCGGTTGCAGACGCGGGGCGTGCCCCGCGCGCGGCCGGCGATCTCGGCCAGGCCGTCATCCTCCGCCTCTACTTCGAAGATGGATGCTGAGCGGGCGGCGATTCTTGACAGCTCTTTTGTGTTGTAATAATCAAGCCTGTGCGTTACCCCGAACCTGTCGCGCAAAGGGGTTGTTATCAAACCGGTCCGCGTGGTGGCGCCCACCAGCGTGAAGGGCGGCACGTCCAGCCGGATGGTGCGGGCGCTGGGGCCCTGGCCGATGATGATGTCCAGCTGGTAGTCCTCCATCGCCGGGTAGAGGACCTCTTCCATGGCACGGCCCAGCCGGTGGATCTCGTCGATGAAGAGGATGTCGCCCTCCTCGAGGTTGGTGAGGATGGCGGCGATGTCGCCCTTTCGCTCCAGCGCCGGGCCGGAGGTGGTGCGGATGGAGACGCCCATCTCGCCGGCGATGATCCCGGCCAGCGTTGTCTTGCCCAGCCCGGGCGGCCCGACCAGAAGCACGTGGTCCAGCGCCTCGCGCCGCGCCTGCGCCGCTTCGATAAAGATGGCCAGCTGCTCCCTGACTCCTTCCTGGCCGATGAACTCGCCGAAAGTGCGGGGGCGCAACGATACCTCCAGCTCCTTCTCCTCCAGCCGGACTGCGGGGTCAGATAATCTGGAATCATCAGACATGGTTCAATGTTCCAAGTTCAAAGTTTAATTTTGAGTTTCAACGAGTGTTTTGATCCAGTGTCTGGCATCCAGAATCCGTTTCCGTTTATTTCATCTTCTTCAGCGCGCCCCGGACCAGTTCCTCCACTTCCGCCTCCGGCTCGGCTCCGGCCAGGGCCGCTTCGGCCTCAGCGAAATTGTAACCCAGACTGATGAGCGCCTCGCGCGCCAGCAGGTAGCCGCCGGCCTGAGACGTGGGCGGGCCGGCGGCCGCGGCCGCCGGCCCGCCCACTTTGTCCTTCAGCTCCAGCACCAGCCGCTCAGCCGTCTTCCTGCCGATGCCGGGAATGCTTTGGAACAGCGCCACATCCTTGTTGATTACCGCCCGCCTGAGATCATCGGGGCCGTAAGCAGAAAGGATAGCGATGGCCACTTTTGGCCCCACCCCCGCCACCCCCTTGAGGATCTCGAAGAACTGCCGCTCTTCTGCCTCGACAAAGCCAAAAAGGCAGAGGACGTCCTCGCGCACGTGCAGGTATGTATGGACAAATACTTCATCTGTGGCATCTTCCATGAATGAGAGGCTGCGGCCGGACATGTTGAGGCGGTAGCCGACGCCGCCCACGTCAAGGACAACTCCGTCAGCGTCCCGCGACTGAATATGTCCCCTAAGCGAAGCAATCATGACGCGGGCGCCGCCATGAGCGTTTTTGATTGCGCGGAATGGGCGTGGCAGATTGCCACTGCCAGCGCATCGGCGGCGTGATCGGGCCGGGGCGGCTGCGCCAGGCCCAGTAGCACCCTGACCATCTGCTGCACCTGCCCCTTGCCGGCGCGCCCGTAGCCGGCCACGGCCTGCTTGATCCTGAGCGCGGTGTAGTCATGGGGCGTAACTCCGCGGCGGGCGCATGCCAGCACGGCCACGCCGCGTGCCTGGCCGACTGAGAGGGCAGTCCTCAGGTCAACCCCGCCGAAAAGCTCCTCAATCGCGGCGGCGCCGGGGCGGTGCGCGTCGATCACCTCCAGCAGTTGCGTGTAAATCTGAAAAAGACGCTCATGAGGAGCGTCTCTTGCCGAAGTGACGATGGCGCCGTGACCCACCAGCCTCGACTTGCCGCCTCCGTAATCAATCACGCCCCAGCCGGTCGCCGCGATTCCCGGATCAATTCCCAAAATTCTGTAAGTTTCAAGTTTCAAGTTTCAAGTTTCGCAAGCTAATAGTAATTATTTATTGATTGTCAAAAGGGTCCCTCGTCGCCTCTCGCTCCTCGGGATGACAGGAGTGGCCTGCTGGCTCCTCGGTATGACAGTTGGGCAATTCATGATAGAGTTGCATAATCATCTTTGTTATCAAGGATTCTTGTTTACCAAAATCCAATATCCACCATCCGCCATCCGCTTTTCAGGCCAGCGCCTCTAATACCTCTTCGCTGATGTCAAAGTTGGCGTGCACTTCCTGGACGTCGTCGTTGTCCTCGAGGGCGTCCATCAGCCGCATCATCTTCTTGGCGTCGCTCTGCTCAAGCCTGACCGTGCTCTTGGGAAGCATAGCAAGCTCTGCGGACGCATATTTGATGCCGGCCGCCTCAATCGCCTCCCGAACGCGCATGAAATCGGACGGATCAGTGATGATCTCGTAGGCGCTCTCGTCCTGGTTGACGTCCTCGGCGCCGGCTTCGATGGCGGCGCTCATCAGCTCATCCTCGCCAACGGTGCTGGCCTCCACCACGATCGAACCCTTGCGCTCGAACAACCACGCCACCGAGCCCGTCTCGCCCAGCTTGCCGCCAGTCTTGTTGAAGATGTTGCGTACATCGGAAGCGGTGCGGTTGCGGTTGTCGGTCATGGCCTCCACCAGCACTGCGACGCCGGCTGGCCCGTAGCCCTCGTAGGTGATGGTTTCAAAAGCGGCGCCCTCGCCGCCGCCGGCGCCCTTGGCAATCGCCCGCTCGATGTTCTCCTTCGGCATCGAGTTGTCCTTGCCCTTCTGGACGGCGGTCGCCAGGGTGGCGTTGCCCGCCGGATCGGCCCCACTCTCCTTGGCGGCCACGGTAATTGCGCGGGAAAGCTTGGAGAAAAGTTTTCCGCGCCTGGCGTCGGTTGCCGCCTTCTTGTGCTTGATGGATGACCATTTGGAGTGTCCGGACACTATCTCCTCCGGGTTGTTTTTACAGTTGCGGGAAGCTCCCGCGGCGCTCACCGCGTCAGGAAAAAAGCTGAAGCAATAGTATATCAGGTCATGCAGATTTGCATTCCGGGCATGCAACCCTCGCAGCGAACCAGCATCTCAAATGATATTAATAATACGAATGGCTCAGGTAACCGTCATCCCTTCGCTGTGCTCAGGAGGGCTCTGACCCGAAGGCAAAGGATCTTTAGTTTAAAAAACCCAGATTCTTCGTCGCCTTCAGCTCCTCAGAATGACATCTATACTATAGGCTAATACCCGAGCAAATAGGATGATCAGTTAAATGATTGACATTTATCGGGCTGGATAATAACCTTAGTTGCCTGCAAAAAAGGATGCTGAGGAGGTGAAGCGTCGGTCAGCCTAAAACCGATGCCTGCTATTTTCTTAAGGGCAAAATTGTGGCAGAAGCTTTTGTAGCAAAATTTGTAATTGTCGTTAACAATTCACGGGGAGGAATATTCTATGAAGAAGGCAAGAAGGCCGTTTCCAAAAAGGCTGCTTCTGCTTCCGGCAGCCGCAGCCGTGGCGGTGGTAATCATCGCCCTTGTTCCTTCGGCGGCGATGGCTACTTCGTACAGCCATAGTGGCCAGGTGGCGATTGTTCCGTACACTACGTATATTGGCCCAGGATTTACAGGTGAGCTGCCAACATCGGGCGGTGGATTCAGCTCATTCACTTTTTCATCCCTGCCAATTGCCAACGTCAACGCCGCCAACCTGGCAGCATATGACACCGTCGTTCTTTACCAGGATTGCTCGCTCGCCACAGATTTCACACAACCGCAAAAAATGACCTGAATAACTGGGTATCCGCGGGCCACAAGCTGATCATCTACGATTCCGATTCCTGCAACGCGACAGATAACACCACGCCGGACTGGAGCTGGCTGGCGTTTCCATTTGTAACCAATAACCCGGGCCAGCTTGGTTCCAACAATGGCTCCCTCAGCGTGGTGGAAAATGATTCCCTTGCCAGCGCCGACCCATCGTCGCCCTATTACATTGATACTGGCGCAGTGACGGTTAACACCGACGCGGTCGGAGATGCGAACGTGATGGTTACCCATAACATGAACTGGTACGGGAACATGTCGGCGGTCAATGCCAACGGAGTGCACGGATGGGTGCATACCTACGCCACCCTCGGCAGCGGCATTGTTATTTATAACGGTCTTGATACTGATTACATTGGCACAGATCCGGGCTTGCAAAAAAACTGGCTGCAGGAGTTGCAGCAGCCCTGGAATCCCGACGGGCTGCCGCACTCCGTCTCGGCTTCCGCCAGGAATTACTACTGGACCTGGTATGACCAGCAGAGCCCAGGCTTTACAAACTGGGTGCTGGTGGCCAACCCGGCGGGGCATCCCACCCTGAGCTTCGGCCTCGCTATTGCCGGCAAGCCGTACGGCCTGTCAATGGCCGCCGGCGGCGCTCCCGGCGTGGTTAACGCAGGCAAGACGTTGACGGCAAATTTCCCGGGTATCATGGGCGGACCGGTCAAGGTGACATCCAAGACCGGAGACAGCGCCATCGTCAGCCAGCGGAGCCTGATGGGCAACTCCTTCGAGGAAGTCCTGGGCACGGATGCCAACACGCTCTCGGATCATTTCTTCTGGAGCTGGTACGACCAGCAGAGCCCAGGCTTTACAAACTGGGTGCTGGTGGCCAACCCGTCCGCTACCGAGACGGTGCACGTGGAAATCTCGATAGCCAACAAGCTGATTGCCCAGGGCGACATCGCCCCCGGACAGAAGTGGACGCCGACCTTCCCCGGCAAGATTGGCGGGCCGGTTGAGGTGAAGGCCTACCTGAAGGGCGGCTCGTGGCCGGCCAAAAGCCGCGACGTAATTGCTTCCCAGAGGGTGCTGTCGAACTTCGGCGCCGCCTTTAACGAGGTCCCCGGCATCCCGTCCATCGGCCTGAGATCAGATTACTTGTGGACATGGTACGACAACGCATCACCAGGCTCAAGCAACTGGGTGCTGATTGCAAATCCCGGCATTGACCATCATGGCAATCCACAGGGCACGGTTACCGCTCATGTCAAAATCGGCAATACCACCTACGGGCCATATCTGGTCGGCGCCGGCTCGATGATCACCCCCAGATTCCCGGGCGTGATGGGCGGCCCGGTGGAAGTCTGGACAGACCTGGGCGATGTGATTGCCTCGCAGCGCACGACCTGGGGGCCGTCATTTGAAGAAGTTCCCGGCTACGCCAAGGATGCGCTGGCCAGCGACTACAACTGGACATGGTACGACATGCAAAGCCCCGGCGCTGCGAACTGGGTGCTTATTGCAAATCCGAACAACAGCTCCGTCAGCTATCAAGTCAAGATTGGCGGCGTTGTTCGCGGCTCAGGCACCATCCCTGCAGGCGGCCGGGTCACCCCCGTTTTCCCCGGCGTCATGAGCGGGCCGGTTGAAGTATCCTCCGCCGGCGGCGCCGTGATGGCCTCGCAGCGGGTCACCTGGAACGGCTACTTCAATGAAGTGCTGGGAACGGTGCTGAACTGACGAGAATGAACATGCGGGCGTGATGCATTCGCGCCCGTAGGCAGCAGGCAGGGGGCGCCCCTTTGGGGCGCCCCCTGCCTTTTTTACAACCAACAACCAGAGCTTTGCCAGTAAAGAGGCGGAACGGGATTTACGCAGGGATCAGGGCGGCTATGCTTTTCGGCAGCGAGGCCTTGATCTTCTCGACTTCCCCATGATCCATGTGCAGGGTGACTGTCTCCAGCACCACGCTGGCCATATGGGCAAGGTCTAACTCCGCCTCGCGGGCGTAGACGAAACGGTGCTTGATCTCGTCTAGAAACTCCTCCCGGTTCATCTTCACCGGCACCCGCGACGGCTCCCAGCCCTCGTAATAAATGCCCCGCACCAGTTCGGGAAGCTGCGCGCCCAGGTTAGCGGCTTCATTGACCGGCAGGCGGTCGCGCAAGGTATGCAGAACCACCCTCAGGGCCGAAAGGGCCTGATCGGGGCGCTCCTGCCAGCCCATCTCCCTTTCTATCTCGGCCAGAATGCGGTTGGTTTTCTCAACCGTTGTGCTGATTGCGGCAACGTTATCGGCCATGATCGCCCTCCTTGTTCAGTCATCATACAAGGATTATGGCCAGTTCACGGCCTGCCAAACCTGTCAGTTCCCCAATGAGCGCAGGGCCGCAGCCGGAGGCCCCTCCCTGCGCGCAGAAACCGCCATCTCCAGAAAAAGCCGGTGCAGCCTGAGGTCGCCGGTGAGTTCGGGATGGAAAGCGGTCACGAGCATACCGCCCTGGCGGGCGGCGACCGGGTGAGCGTCATACCTGGCGAGAACTTCAACATCCTGGCCGGCCCGCTCGATCCAGGGGGCGCGTATGAATATGCCATGAAACGGCTCTTCGCCAAGGAGCGGCACGTCGAGATCAGCCTCGAAGCTCTTCACCTGGCGGCCGAAGGCGTTGCGGCGCACCTCGATGTCCATGAGGTTCAGGAGCGGCTGATCGCCTTCAACGACCCCGCTCGCCAGCATCACCAGGCCGGCGCAGGTGCCGAAGACCGGCATGCCCGCGCCGGCCAGCGCGCGCACCGACTCCAGCAGGCGGTAGCTGACCATAAGCTTGCCGATCGTGGTGCTCTCGCCCCCGGGAATGACCAGGCCGGCCAGCCCCTCCAGCTCGCGGCGGCGGCGCACCTCGCGGGCGCAGGCCCCGGCACTCTCCAGCGCCCGGCAGTGCTCGCGAAAGGCGCCCTGCAGGGCAATCACGCCGATAGTGAATGATGGCTGTTCCGTTTCCAGTTTCCAGTTCCCAGTTCCAAGTTTCGCGTTTTGCGTTTCGCGAAAAAGCGCCGGCAATTATTTATTGTTTGTCAAATTCTTATTATTTATTGAGGGTTTTTGTTTAATCCAACATCCAATATCCAACATCCAATTTCCGGTTTTACCGGTGCTGGATCAGGTTCTCTTCGCCGATGTCCTTGATGTCCAGGCCGGCCATGGCCTCTTTCAGGCCGGAGGATACCTTGGCAAGAATCTGCGGGTCGTTAAAATGGGTGGTAGCCTCAACGATTGCCTTGCCGCGCGCCGCCGGTTCGGCGCTCTTGAAGATGCCGGAGCCGACAAAGACGCCCTCTGCCCCCAGCTGCATCATCAGCGCCGCATCGGCCGGCGTCGCCAGCCCGCCGGCGGAGAAGTTAACCACAGGCAGCCTGCCATTTTCCGCAACCCACTTGACCAGCTCGTAGGGCGCCCGCAGCTCCTTGGCCGCCTTGAACAGCTCGTCTTCATCCATGCCCGCCAGCCGCTTGATTTCAGCGGTGATGGTGCGCATGTGACGGACGGCCTCCACGACGTTGCCGGTGCCGGCCTCGCCCTTGGTGCGGATCATCGCCGCCCCCTCGGAGACGCGCCTGAGCGCCTCGCCCAGGTTAATGGCGCCGCAGACAAATGGCACCTTGAACTTCCACTTGTTGATGTGATTTGACTCATCTGCCGGCGTCAGCACCTCAGACTCGTCAATATAATCAACCTCGAGAGCCTCCAGGATCTGCGCTTCAACGAAATGGCCTATGCGGGCCTTTGCCATCACGGGTATGGAAACGGTCTCCTGAATCTCCCTGATCTTATCCGGATCAGCCATGCGGGCGACGCCGCCGGCGGCCCGGATGTCGGAAGGCACCCTCTCCAGCGCCATCACCGCGCAGGCGCCAGCCTCTTCGGCGATCCTGGCCTGCTCGGCATTGGTCACATCCATGATGACGCCGCCCTTGAGCATCTCCGCCAGGCCGGCCTTGACTGTCATTGTGCCGATCTTCATGCCGAAACCTCCTCTATCCAGATAAATAGTCTATCAAAAACCCGGTTCCGAGTTCCGGGTTCAAAGTATACGCAAAATTAACCAATTACAGCAGGCCAAGGGCGCTTGCATTGGTTTTGCCGGCACCCGCATCCCGCATCGGTCTCAGGTTGTCGCTTTCCAGTGCAGGGTATAAAATCCGTCTAACCTGAAAACGAAAAATTGTTCAAGAAACAGGTCTTGTCCATTTTATCCGGCATCTGGCACCCAATATCCATTATCTGTTTAACGGAGGTTTCATGGAAGTAGAGATCGGACGCGGCAAGAAGGGGAGGCGCGCCTACGGCCTGGACGATATCGCCATCGTTCCCAGCCGCAGGACGCGCGACATCGAGGATATTGACATCAGCTGGCAGTTGGGCCCGCATAAACTGGAAATACCATGCCTGGCGTCGGCCATGGATGGCGTCGTCGACCCCAAATTCGCCGTGGCGATGGGCAAAATCGGCGGGCTGGCAGTGCTCAACCTGGAGGGAATCCAGACCCGTTACCAGGATGCGGAGGGGGAGCTGAAAAAGATTGCCGCCCTGCCGGTCGACCAGGCTACTCACGGCCTCCAGGAGATCTATCAGGAGCCGATCAGGGAAGAGTTGATCACCGAGCGGATCAGGGAGGTCAAGGCCGGCGGCGTCCTGGCGGCGGCTTCGCTGACGCCGCAAAAGGTCACCCGGTACTACGAGCGCGCCCTGGAGGCGGGACTGGACGTGCTCATTATCCAGGGGACAGTTGTCAGCGCCGAGCATGTCAGCTCGGTGGTGGAGCCGCTTAACCTGAAGAAGTTTATTGCCGAGGTGCCGGTGCCGGTTATCGTCGGCGGCTGCGCTTCCTACACAACGGCCCTGCACCTGATGCGCACCGGCGCTGTGGGCGTGCTGGTCGGCGTCGGACCGGGATCAGCCTGCACCACCCGGGGCGTGCTTGGCATCGGCGTCCCGCAGGCGACAGCGGTGTCGGATGCTTCCGCCGCCCGGGTGCAGCATCTACTCGAGGCGGGGCAGTATGTCAATGTGATCGCCGACGGCGGCATGCGCACCGGCGGCGACATCGCCAAGGCAATCGCCTGCGGCGCCGACGGGGTCATGATCGGCTCGCCGCTGTCGCGCGCCTACGAAGCTCCCGGGCACGGCTACCACTGGGGCATGGCCACTTTCCACCCCCAGCTGCCGAGGGGCACGCGCGTGAAGACCAACCAGGTGGCCTCGCTGGAAGAGATCCTGGTCGGCCCGGCGCGCGAGAACGACGGCACGCTGAACCTGTTTGGCGCTCTTAAGACCTCGCTTGCGACTTGTGGTTATGAGAACATCCAGGCCTTTCAGAAAGCGGAAGTGATGGTTGCGCCCGCCCTCCAGACCGAGGGCAAGAAGCTGCAGCGCGAGCAGGATGTGGGGATGGGATAAAAGCGGATGGGGGACGTTAAACGTACTTATCAGTTCCCCAAAAACTGCAGGTGGTTCAGGGGCCAGTAGACAATCTCGGCGCGGCCGATAACATTGTCGATGGGAACAAACCCCCAGCGGTGGCTGTCATAGCTTTCGTCGCGGTTGTCTCCCAGGACAAACAGCTGCCCGGCGGGCACCGTCTCCTTCGCCATCCTGTAATCCGTCTTGCGGGCGCTGGGGACGACAAAAGGCTGGCCGTTAACCAGCACCTCGCCGTGCTCGATCTCTACTGTGTCACCGGGGATGCCGATCACGCGCTTGACAAAAGGCGTATCCTGATGGAGATCTGCGGGCGGATTAAAGACAATCACGTCGCCGCGGTGGATCGAGCGGAAATGATAAACGAGGCGGTCGGCCAGGATGCGGTCATTCTCCTTGATAGTCGGCTCCATCGAGCCCGTGGGGATCTGGTAAGGCTTGGCGACGGTGGCCTGAAAAATCATGGCCACCCCGAAGGCAACAGCCAGCGGCACCACCAGGTCACGGAGCAGCCAGCGCGCGATGCCGCGCCTCTTCCGCGGAGGAGCTTCCGTTTCCTCATCCGCAGGGAGGGCGCCTCCGGCCGGTTCAAAGCCAGGCTCCCGGGCAGGCCGCTCTTCCTCCCAGCCCCAGTTGTCAGGCGGCGGGGTTATCCAGCCACTGCCATCGGAAGGCTCGCCGAGCCGGGCCTGCCGATAAGGAGCATCGCCAGGAGTTTTGTTTCCGTCGCCCGATTCCGGCATGGGCGTTTTTTCCGTTTCGCCTGATTCCGGCGTGGGTTTATTTTCCATTTCAAACATATACGAGCCTGCCGCGCCTGGATGCGGCCCGGCTGCCAAGCGGGGCGCAGGAGCGGCGAATTCCTATTAAATCAGTCGGTGCAATCCAAAAAACATCTTAACGTTTTTACCGCGCCCCCACCAACCGGCCCCTGATTAACCTGGGGACGCTAGTTGCGGTTTTCGTTTTTGATTTTTCATGTTTTGGGGTTATCCAATATCCAATGTCCAAAATCCAACATCCGCTTTTATATTGCCATCAGCCGGATAAATTCATCCTGAAAAACCTTGTTCAGCGGCAGCGGCACATGCCGGATTCGGGACCGCACTGCCTCGATTTCTTCCCGATCCCGCGGGGCAAGCATCAGGGCGGCGCCCTGGCAGGCCGCGTCGGCGGCCACCTCAATGCGGTCGTCGGTCAGGTCGGGGAACATTTTTAGCAGCCGCGCGTTGTCGAGGTTGATATAACTTCCAAACGTGCCGGTAATCAGCATCCGTCCCAGATCCTCTGCGCCCAGCTTCTTTTCAAGCACCGAGATGGCGGCATGGACCGAAGCCTTCACCAGCTGGAAAGAACGGATATCGCGCTGTCCCACTGTGATCGGTGACTCGCCAGCAGCCACTACCACCGGTTCCTCCCTAAGCAGCCGGCCGCTGCCGTCAACCCAGCCTGCCCGCCTCATTTCTGCAATTATATCAATGAGCCCCGAGCCGCAGATGCCCTTCGCCTCGCCGCCGCCCACGACCTGGTAAACAAAATTTCCCCCCTCAAGCCGCGCCTTGAAAATGGCGCCGTCCGTTGCCGATAGTCCGAAAGACATGTGGGCATCCTCGTAAGCGGGGCCGGCCGGCGTGGAAGCAACCAGTATCTTGCTGCGGTTGCCCAGCGCGATCTCGCAATTTGTGCCAACGTCCACCGTCAGCTCAGTCTCTTCGCTCCCGGCCATGCCCAGTATCAGAATATCAGCCAGGGCATCCGAGCCCACGAACCCGAAAATGGGGCGGGGCACGAGCAGTCTTGCACCGGGAGCTGCAACTCCGAGCCCCGCGGCCGGACCGTCATAATCCCTGGCGCCCTTCAGATTGTAGGGAGTGCCGCAAAGCGGCGCCGGATCGAGGTCCAGCAGAAACGCATACATGGCGGAGTTGCCCACGGCGACGATATCAGATATCTCTTCCAGGCCAATACCGGCTTCACCGCAGAGTCCCGCAAGTGAATCGTTGATGGCTTCGACCAGCCGGGTGTGAAGGCGCGCCCTGACCGCGGGCTGCTCGGCGGCGAGCCCGAGGCGGCTGGCGATGTCAGCGCCGTATTCCTGCTGGGGATTGGCGGTCACCCTCGTGCCAAGCTCGCTGGCATCGGCCAGCCTGGTCAAGCGCGACCAGATGCTGGAAGTGCCGACATCGATAGCAACTCCATAGCCGGAAGCAGCAGCGCCCGCGCCGCCTGCTTTCCTGTCACTTGTTGCATTGAAATTTTCGTCGCTCATGAAATACCGGGAAAACAGATGGGGAAGCCACCTCAGGAACCGGGCCGCGCACATCCAAAGCGTAGCAGAAATATGTCAAAACAACAAAAAGGCAGTTGCAGTCGGTATTGCCTGCCTGCCCCTGCTCCGGCCTGAAAGGGCGGGCGCCGGGCCGGACCGCATGGAAACAGCTACACTCCTTTGCTACACTTAATTTTAGCAGCGGCAATCATGATGGGGGAGCCGAATCGCTTTCGGTTTCCAGTTTGCTGTTTCCGGTTCGGGAAACCGGATGACAACAGGAAACGGGAAACAGGAAACCCGTTCCAGAACCGGTACACTTCGGCCTGGCTGATAATGGGGCAACCTTGAAATTTTAATTATCAGTCAATGAATCGTGCGCTTGACGGACCGCGCGCTGACGAGGAGAAAGCCCGTTTGAAATCGATGGTTATTCTGCCCTCCTGGAAGCCGGATGATATTTATCCCTCCAAGGTGGCCAGGTCGGCAGTCAGTTACCAGCATCCGCTGGGGCTGCTTTACATTGCTACCTGCATTCAGGCCGCCGGCCACGAAGTCAGGCTGGTGGACGGCGCCTTCTGGACCCACGCCGAGGTTCTGGACCAGGTGCGCCGGTTTGGGCCGGGGTTCGCCGGCATTTCCGCCAACGCTTCCATGTGGAGCAAGGCGATGAAGACGGCGGCCGATATCAAGAACATCGATCCTTCCATTCACGTGACGGCTGCCGGCCCCTATCCGTCCGCAGTGGAAGACAAATGCCTCCGTGACTGCCCCAGCCTCGACTCCATCGTTATTGGCGAGGGCGAGGAGACTGTCCCGGAGATGATTAACAGGCTGGCCGGCGGCAACAACCTGGAAGGGGTGGCGGGCACTGCCTTCCGTGCTCAGGACGGCGCAATTATCAACAATGATCCCAGGCCGCTGATTGAGAATCTAGACGCCATCCCCATCCCGCGGCGGGAGCTGCTGGGAGACTTTGACAAGTACGAGTCGCCGCCGGGCAGCTACAAGCGCAAGCCGATTGCGATCGTCATGACCTCGCGCGGCTGCAAGGCCCGCTGCATTTACTGTTTCCAGATGAAAGGCGAGCGCCGCATCCGCTTCCGCAGCGTTGAAAACGTGGTCAAGGAAGTTGAAGAACTGGTAAACGGTTACGGCTTTAAGGAGATCAGGTTTCTGGACGAGACATTCACGGCCGACCGCGAGCGAGCCATGCAGTTGCTAAGGCGCTTCCAGGAGTTTAAGCTTGATTTCAGTTTTTACGTCTCCTCGCGCGTGAATACAGTTGACTTTGAGCTGCTTCGTGAGATGAAGAGAGCGGGCTGCTGGGCCATCCTCTTTGGCGCCGAAAGCGGCGTGCAGAAAAATTTAAACACGTTGCGCAAGGGCGTGAAGCTGGAGCAGACGCGCGCGGCGGTGGCGGCCGCCAAGAAAGCAGGCCTCAAGGTCTATACGCCCTTTATCATCGGTATCCCGGGAGAGACGTACGAAGAGGCGCTCAAAACAGTTGACTTCGCGATCGAGCTTAACCCCCATTACGCCAACTTCCATACCATGGCGCCGTTTCCAGGGACCGAACTTTACGACAACATTGAAAAATACGGCACGATGTCGGCAAATACGGATGACTATACTTTCGAGGGCGGCGCCTTCCAGCCTTACTCAATGACGCGCGAGCAGATCGAAGAAGTGCGCACCATCGCCTTCCGCCGCTTTTATTCCCGTCCCCGCTTTATAATCAGGCGCCTGCTGGGAGTGCGCAGCATCCATGATCTTAAAACAGTGGCCAAGGGAGCCGCCAGCTTCTTCTGGCTCTGGGCCAGGCGGGACAGCCTCTCCATGAAGACGGCGGGGCAGAACCGCGAAAGCCAGCCTGCGAAGGTTAAATGAACACGGCCGATACTTCCGCGCCGATGGTCTCGGTTGTCATTCCCGTCTACAACAAGGCGGAAACTATCGGTCCCATGCTGGAAGCGGTCTACAATTCAGCCTACCCGAATTTCGAAGTGGTCGTGGTCAACGACTGCTCCACCGACAACTGCATGGAAG
>JACWAD010000028.1 GCA_014874175.1 Thermoleophilia bacterium | reverse complement strand
TTTTTTCCAAAGCCTGGTATCCGGAGTCTGGCATCCGGAATCCAGAATCGGGTTTGGCCAGCATCCGGGATCAAGAATCCAGGATCCGGTTTTGCTGTCAAGCAGAACCGTCACCGGCCCGTCATTGACAAGAGCTACTTTCATCATTTCCCCGAAATGTCCCGTTTGCACCTCGATGCCGGCATGCGCGATATCCCGGGCCACTTCCAGGTAAAGCTTCTCGGCAATTTCAGGGTCCGCGGCGTCGGCGAAGCTGGGCCGGTTGCCCCTGCGCGTGTCAGCCACCAGCGTGAACTGGCTCACCAGCAGCACTGCGCCGCCGGTCTCTTTTACAGATAGGTTCATCAGCCCGCCACTGTCGGCAAAGACGCGCAGGCGGGCAATCTTGCCCGCGACATAGGCGGCATCGCGGGAGGTGTCCTCCCTGGCGACGCCCACAAGCGCCAGCAGGCCGCCGGAAATGGCGGCAACCTCAGCCTCGCCCACCGTGACAGATGCTTTGCTTACCCTTTGTACGACCGCAATCAAAAACCGGACCCTGGATTTTGAACATCGACAATCAGTGTTAAGCTTAGCGTGCATTGACAAGGTTTGGAACAGCCGGTATCTACTTCCTGTTTGCCGCCCTGCTTGCCGGGACACTGTGGCGGGGAGGCTACTTTGCGGCGCCCAAGTGGACATTCGCGGCGCTGCTTTTGCTGGCGGGCGCCACGGAGCTGGGGGCATCCGCGGCCCTCAAGGAGCTGCGCCTGCCACGCTCGCCCGGATTCTGGCTCTTTGCCGCTTTCTGTTTGTTTGCCGGGGCCAGTCTGGCCTGGAGCGCGTCCAGGGCGGATACGATACGGGAAGCCGTCCTGCTGGCCGGTTTGATAGCGGCCATGTTCACGGCGCAAAGCCAGCTGCGGCGCTCCGGCGCCAAGGCGCTTATGGCAATCGCCTTCTGGCTTGCATATTCATCCGCCTTTGTCTGCGCCTGGGGGATCGGGACATATATTTTCCGGACGGCTCCTTACAGCGGCAATGTCGATGGACTGCTCAGGGCAGGCTCTACTTTCGAGTACTCAAATGCGCTTAGCTGTTTTGGCCTGATGTCGCTGCCGGTTACGGTCACCCTGCATGGCCTGGCGGCCCGCTCCGACCGTCCCCTGCTGGCGATTGTCATCGGCCTGCAGGTGGCTGCCGTGCTGTTAAGCTATGCCCGGTTTGGATACGCGGCGTTATTCTTGTTGTTTATTTATTTTGTAATTACGGCATGGAGAAAGGGGACGGCGGGCGCAATCATACTGTCCCTTGCCGCCGGGCTGACTACAGCCGCCGGCGCTGCAGCGGCGGAAACGGCCGGCCGGCCGCAGCTGGGGCTGATGGCGGTGGCTCTCGTGTCCGGCGCTGCCTGGGCAGGCCATAGATGGCTGGAACAGGCTTCCGGCAAGAGGAGCCGGCGGCTCCAGCGCCTGGCGACGGGCGCGTTTGTTCTGGGAGGAGCCGTCGCAGCTGCCGCCCTGGCGCAGAAATCGGCGCGCCTGCATGCTGCCCTGGTCGCAAGGTTTGAGGGGGGGTTTGCCCCCAGTCGTCTGCTGCCCCACCGGCTGGAAACATTCAGGGGCGCCTTGGACGCCTTCCTGGTCAGGCCCGTGGCCGGATCAGGCCTGGGGACTTTTGCCGGCGTTTATCAACGTTACGCAATTGCCGCCTACTCCAAGTTCGCCCATAACCTCGTGCTTCAGGCAGCCGTTGACACCGGGTTGATTGGAGCCATATCAATGGCCCTGTTTCTTGGTTACGTGGTTGTTTTAAGCGCCCGGCGGCTGCTGGCGGACACGGGGCAGCTTCCGCGCGCCTTTGCCGTTGCTTCCCTTGTCTTTGTGGCCTACAACATGTTCGATTGGGAATGGTACATCCCGGCGCTGTCGGGATGGTTTGTGGTTGGATTGATGTGCGTTGAAGCTCCGGTCCGGGATGCTGAATTGTAGACGCCACCTTCACCAACGGCTCAATGCGCAGTGCGGGTTTTGGATTTTGGGATGGAAAACCTGAGACCCAGGGCAATCTTGATAAACAGTAAATTGTGGCCATAATCTTTCGGAACTGTGAACTGTGAACTGTGAACTGTGAACTTGGAACATGGAACGGGGAACGGGGAACCGGGAACTTATCTGGTCATCAGGTCTGCCGCCAGGAAGCCAAAGTAGATTATGCCGATAAAACCGTTCATGTTCATGAAGGCGCCGACGCGCGCGTAGCTGCCAGCCCGCACCAGCGAGTTTTCTGCCGCCAGCAGCAGGAAGATGGTTGCAACTCCTGCAAAGTACAAAACTCCAAGCCCCAGCACAAACCCTGTCGCGGCCAGAAGCGCCACCGCCAGCACGTGGCAAACGCGCATCAAAAACAGCGCTGGGCCCGGGCCCAGCGCCGCCGGCAGCGAGCGCAGGCCTTCCCGGCGGTCAAAGTCCAGGTCCAGGCAAGCATAGGCGATATCGAAACCGCCGATCCAGAAAGCCACTGCCCCCAGCAGCAGGAACGGCTGCCAGGCCAGCTTCCCGGTAACCGCCACCCAGGCGCCTGCCGGCGCCAGGCCATCCGCGATTCCCAGGAAAAGATGGCAAAATATCGTGAACCGCTTGGTGTAGGGGTAGATGACGAACACCGCGATTACAATTGGCGCCAGGTACCACGTCAGCCGGGGCAGCCTTGACAGCGCCAGCGCCAGCGCCGCCAGCAAAACGGCGCAGAAGGCGAGGGCGCTCTGGGCAGACATTTTTCCCGAGGGAAGCTCCCGCCCGGCCGTGCGCGGGTTGCGCGCATCAATCTCTTTGTCAATGACCCGGTTAAGCCCCATTGCCAGGCTGCGCGCGGCAACCATGGCCAGGGTGATCCAAAACAGGCGGGTGAGGCCGGGAACCCCCCCCTGGGCCAGAAAGGCGCCGGCGTAGGCGAAGGGAAGGGCAAATACGCTGTGCTCGATCTTGACGAAGCGGGCGAAAAGGGTGAACATTACTCGCCCCTACAAATTGATGCCGTACTCGTCCCAGCGCCGGTCAACCAGTTCCTTGACGCCGGCGCTCATCTCGATGTCGTCAGGCCATTGGCGCTGATGCCCTTCCTCCGGCCATTTTTTGGTGGCGTCGATGCCCATCTTGGCGCCGTAACCGGCCGTGGGGCTGGAGTGGTCCAGCGCGTCCAGCGGGCCCTCGCTCAGGAGGATGTCCCTGCCCGGATCAACGTTGTTAAAAACGCGCCAGGCGACCTCGCTTTCGTTGTGGACATCGACATGCTCATCGACGATGACGACGAACTTCGTCAGCGAGAGCATGCCCAGGCCCCAGACGGCGTTCATCATCTTGCGGGCATGCATCGGGTAACTTTTCTTTATTGATATGATGGCGCAGTTATGAAAGACGCCCTCCAGCGGCAGGTTCATGTCCGCCATCTCCGGCAGTGACATCTTCAGCAGCGGCAGGAACAGGCGCTCCGTGGCCTTGCCCAGGTAGCAGTCCTCCATCGGCGGCTTCCCGACGATGGTGGTGGCATAGACAGGGTTCTGCCGGTGGGTGATTGCAGTCAGGTGAAAAACCGGGTAGTCGTCCGGAAGCGAATAGTAGCCGGTATGATCGCCGAAGGGCCCCTCGCGGCGCAGCTCGCCCTTCTTGACGTAGCCCTCGAGGATTATTTCCGCCGTCGCCGGCACTTCCATGTCAACAGTCAGGCATTTTACCATCCGAACCGGCGAGCCTTTCAGAAAGCCGGCCAGCACCATCTCATCCATGCCTTTGGGGAGGGGAGCGGTGGCGGCATAGGTTGTGGCGGGATCGGTGCCGATTGCGGCCGCAACTTCCATTCTCTCGCCACTGCTGCGGAAATTTTCCGCGCCGTCCTTATGGACATGCCAGTGCATGCCGGTGGTGCGGGAGTCAAATTTTTGCATCCGGTACATGCCGGCGTTGCGCCGCCCCTGGGGATCTTTCGTAAAGACGACCGGCAGGGTGATAAAGGGACCGCCGTCGCCGGGCCAGGTCTTCAGGACCGGCAGCGCGTCAAGGTTAGGCTCCTTCATTACAACTTCCTGGCAGGCGCCTTTCTTTACCATCCTTGGCGCCGAGTCCGCCAGCCCCTTGAGTTTGCCAAGCGCCCTGACTTTTTCCATCAGGCCCTGGGGAAGCTCGAGCTTCAGCAACTCACCCAGGCGTGAGGCCACCGAGTCCAGATCCTTCCCCCCCAGCGCCAGGCTCGTCCGCCTCATGCTGCCGAACTGATTGATCAGGACCGGCATTGCTGCGGCCCTGGGATGCTTGAACAGGAGCGCCGGCCCGTGCGCCTTGCTGACCCGGTCGGTGATCTCGGAAATCTCCAGCTCAGGATCTACGGGAGCGTCGATCCGGGCCAGCTCGCCCTCGCGCTCAAGCAACTCGATAAACTGCCGCAGATCGTCAATCGCCATCTTTGGATTCCTTGCGCAGCGGCACACCCCAATACATCGCTTCCAGTTCCCCGAGGAGGTTTTTCATACTGCCTCCGCCTCCGGCGGGAACTGGGGCAAGATGCCGATCAAGTGCCTGCGCGCCGCAAGCTGCCTCCTGCCCGCCGCCAAGCAGGCTGCTGCGGAAGCTCCTGAAATCATTCAGGCAATCGGGGCCGCCGCCCGCCCCGGCGGCGCGCCCGGCCAGGCAGACCGTCGCCAGCACCCAGGCTCTGAAGGTCTGGCGCCGGCATGAATCCTGGCAATGGATAAAGGAGCAGAGGCTCACAAGGTCGGCCATCAGCTGCACGCAGTAGAGATCTTCCAGCGTTGCCAGGAAAGTGAGCCCGCGCGCGTACATGTAATCGCCCGCCAGCAGGTTAAACTCGGGTGCCGCCGGCTCCAGGAGCCTGCCCTGCCGGTAATGGAGCAGGAAGCCTTCAAAGATGTACTCGAGGGCGAGGCTGTAATTATCGCCTGGATTCGGGCAGGCGGCGGCGAGCAGATCGGCAAAGCCGGCGGGGCCAGGCGGACCTCCCGGGGCCAGCCTGTCCGCAAACAGGCTGCCGCCGGCGGAGATCTGGGTGTGCATCCTTGCAAGCGTGGCGGCTGTCAACGACATAAAAAATGCTAACGGGATGGGGGTTTGTTCAGGTAATACGACAGAGTCATCAGCTCGGTTGACAGGTCAACCTGCCGGACGATGGCTGGCCTTTTTGCGTGGGCGCGGATGGGGGCAAAATTGAGTACGGACGGCACTCCTGCAGCCACCACCCTGTCGATGATTGTCTGGGCTACTGCCGCCGGTGTGGTGATGATGGCTATATCCACATGATGGCGGCGGATGAACTTTTCCAGATCGCGGATGGCGAGAACCGGTACGGCGCCCCTGTTTTTGCCAATTACAGCCTTGGAAGTATCAAACATTGCCATCAGGTTAAAGCCCTGCTTCCCGAAGCCGCGGTAGCGCGCCAGGGCCGTGCCCAGCTTGCCGGCGCCGATGATGATTGTGTTCCAGGATCGGTTCAGGCCCAGGCACTTCTTGAGCTCGTTGATAAGGTGGTCTACCTCGTAGCCGACGCCGCGGATGCCGAACTCGCCAAAATAGGAGAGGTCCTTGCGGATTTGGGCCGGATTGGTTCCCACCGCCTCGGCCAGCAGCCGCGAAGAGATGGTGGATGTTCCCCTTGCCTGAAGTTCCTGCAGCTGGCGCAGGTATTGCGACAGGCGCGGCACCGTGGCGGACGGCACTGGCTGTTTTTTCCGGGTCCTGGGCATAGTAGCCATTATCCTTCTGGATCCAGGCCTTCCATAAAAGCGGCTGCTGCCGCCGCTGTCTGCTCAAGGTCTTCGCTCGTGTGCGCCAGTGAAATAAAAAGAGCTTCAAACTGGGAGGGTGGCAGGTAGACTCCCTGCTTCAGCATATGCTTATAGAAGGCGGCAAACAGGCTGACATCACTGGCCCTGGCGGAGCCAAAGCCGGTCACGGGACCGGAGGTAAAGAAAATTGTCATCATTGAGCCAACCCGGTTGAGGCAGAGCCCGTCTGTGCCGGAGACGGCCCGGGCAATTCCCCTGGCAAGCGCAGCCGATTTTTTTCCCAGCTCGTCATAGACGCCAGGCCTTTCCAGCTCCATGAGGGTTGCCAGGCCCGCCGCCATCGCCAGCGGATTGCCCGAAAGAGTGCCGGCCTGATACGTGCTGCCAGCGGGAGCCACCGTCTCCATGATCTCCCGCCTGCCCCCAAATGCTCCCACCGGCAGGCCGCCGCCGATAACCTTCCCCAGGCAGGTCATGTCGGGAATGACGCCGTAGAGCTGCTGCGCGCCGCCAAAGGCGACGCGAAAGCCTGTCATCACCTCGTCAAAGACGAGAAGAGCGCCGTTATCGCGGGTGACTTCCCTGAGCCCTTCCAGGAATCCCGCCGCCGGCGGCACAACGCCCATGTTGCCGGCAACCGGCTCGACGATTATGGCCGCTACCTGCTCCCCTTCGCCGTCCATAACCCCCCGCACGGCGTCCAGGTCATTGAAAGGGGCGAGGATAGTGTCCTGGGAAGCGCCCCGGGTCACCCCGGGACTGTCCGGCAGCGAGAGGGTGGCGACGCCGGAGCCCGCCTGCACCAGGAGGCCGTCAACGGCGCCATGATAACAGCCCTCGAACTTGATGATTTTCTCCCGTCCGGTGAAGCCGCGCGCCACTCTGAGCGCGCTCATGGTGGCCTCGGTGCCCGAATTGGTCATTCGCACCATTTCCACGGAAGGGACGGCCTGGCAAACCTTGTCCGCCAGCTCCACCTCGAGCGGGCAGGGGGCGCCGAAACTGGTGCCGCGCTCCAGCGTTTTTTCCAGTGCTTCCATGACGGCGGCATGGCAGTGCCCCAGAATCAGCGGGCCCCAGGAGCCGACGTAATCGATATACATGTTGCCGTCGATGTCAAAAAGCTTGCTGCCGGCGCCCCTTTCAAAAAAAAGCGGCTTGAGACCGACTGCGCGCATGGCCCGGACGGGGCTGTTGACGCCCCCGGGTAACAACCTTATCGCCTCGCGGAAGAGTTCTTGTGACTTTGCCGTTTCCACATCCGGTCTGTTCCCCGTTATTCCCTCAGCCATCCGGCTGCTTCCTTGGCGTGGTAGGTGATGATAATGTCGGCGCCGGCGCGGCGGATGGACGTGAGCGCTTCCAGCACAGCCTGTTTCTCATCCAGCCACCCCTTTGCGGCCGCCGCCTTGACCATGGAGAACTCGCCGCTTACATTGTAGGCCGCCAGCGGAAACTTGGTCTCCTGCTTGATGCGGTAAACGATATCCAGGTAAGGAAGCGCCGGCTTGACCATGATTATGTCTGCCCCTTCTTCGATGTCAAGCAGGCACTCGCGGACAGCCTCGTCGCTGTTGGGCGGGTCGATTTGATAGGTGCGTCGGTCTCCGAACTCAGGCGATGATTCGGCTGCCTCGCGGAAGGGGCCATAGAAGGCGGAGGCGTACTTGGCCGCATAAGACATGATGGGCGTGCTGGCAAAGCCTTCATTGTCCAGGGCCGAGCGGATCGCCGCCACGCGGCCGTCCATCATGTCTGACGGCGCCACGATATCGGCGCCGGCCTCGGCGTGCGAAAGGGCCATCTTCGCCAGCATCTCCACGGTCAGGTCATTGTCTACGTCCCCATCGCGGACGATGCCGCAGTGTCCGTGGCTGGTGTACTCGCACAGGCAGACGTCAGTAGCCACGATCAAGTCCGGCACCTCCTCTTTCAGGGCGGCCAGGGCCATCTGGATGATCCCCTCCTCGTCATAGGCTCCGGATCCAACCTCGTCTTTTTCTGCCGGGATGCCGAAGAGGAGGATGCCGGCAAGGCCAAGCTCCAGTACGCTCCGGGCTTCCTTGACCAGGTTGTTGATTGACATCTGGTAGCAGCCGGGCATGGAGCCGACTTCCTTGTAGACATCCTTGCCGTGCGTGACAAAAAGCGGATAAATCAGCCGGTCCGCAAGCAGATCGGTTTCGCGGACGAGGCGGCGCATCTGCGGGCTCTGCCGCAGGCGGCGCATTCTATATGAAGGAAAATACATAATAATCAGACGTTGGATTTTGGATGCTGGATTCTGGATTAAACCAAAAAATGATCATACAATTCCCTCAGGTTCACCCTCAGGTTCACTGGAAAAATGTCATTCTGAGTCGCTGCTGGCGACGAAGAATCTGGGTTTAGCCCGAGATCCTTCGGCTTCGCCTCAGGATGACAATGAACCTGAGGGAATTGTATGGCCAGTAACCAAAAAGCGGAAACCGGATGCTGGATTCTCGGTGCTGGATTCTGGCTCCCGAAAATTCGCTTCACGTTTAACGTTTCACGGTTTTGCGCGCCGGAAAAGCGATTTTGCTTAATGTAAAAAATTAAACGCCCGTCCGGTCTTCTAAAACCTCATTCTGAATTTGCCAGACCTTCGGTATATTAGCGCAAGTTGGTTTGGCGGTAAAGGCGAACTAGTCTTTGGACTCGCTTGTTTCAAGCCTGTCGAGGATGCGCGCCACCGCGGCGGCGTAGGCGGGGGCAGCATCGTAGGGGGCCTGCTCCTTTAAATCGGCAAGCCTAACATCTTCATCAAAGGGCAGGCAGCCCAGAACATCATATTCCCTGGCCAGCTCCTCGCAGAAGCCGGCATCATCGCCGGTAACCTTGTTTACCACCAGCGCCACCCTGCCGATGCCGATGTCGGCGGACAGGCGTGAGATGGCTGCGGCAGTCTGGAGGCTGCGCCGGCCGGGCTCCACCACCACCAGCATCACGTCCACGCCGCGGGCTGTGGCGCGGCCCAAATGTTCCAGCCCTGCTTCCATGTCAACAATGACCACCTCTTTTTCGGCAAGCAGCAGGTGCGAGACCAGGGCTCTTAGCAGGGCCGACTCCGGGCAGATGCAGCCTGCCCCTCCTTTTTTTACCGTACCCAGCTTTAGAAGGCTGACACCATGCGCCGGGACCGACATGCGGGCGGGAATATCATCGACGCGGGGATTCATTTTGTAGACTGGCGCCACGGCGCCAGGCTCTGCTCCGGTTCTTTCCTTGATCAGGTCAGTCATGTCAGAAATCGGGGTAATGGCAGCCGCGGCCTCAGGCGCCATGCCCACCGCGGAGGCCAGGTTGGCGTCAGGGTCGGCGTCAATGGCGAAAACGCGCATGCCGCGGGCGGCGAGAATCCTGGCCAGCGTGCCTGCCACGGTTGTCTTGCCCACCCCTCCCTTGCCGCTAACGGCCAGTTTCATAGCTGCACCGCCTGAAGTAACAAGTTATATAAAAGATAACGTTCACTATCTCACTATACCAACAATTGGCAACCTAACAAAATTGTCAAAAGCGATGCTTATGGCAATACCCCGGGGGGCTTATGGTGGCGGGAAAATAAGTTGCTTTAATCAGGAATATGAATAATCCGCATCATGTAAAAAGCGGGAATTGGAGTAAACTTGTTGCATTATAAGTGTCTTTAACAACTATCTGGGGAGTATGGGGATAGGGATTCGTTGTTGGGCGCCAGACTAATATGATCTGCTGACGCGGAAGTTGCAGCTCCGCGGCGCCGGCGGTTCATTCCAATCGTGCAAGTCAACGCTAACTAAACAACGAGAGTGCCGGCAGGACCACCAGCAAGTCCGGCCCCCCGACCCAAGGCTCCGGCGTTTCCGAAAGGCACTTGAAAGCTTTGTCAAATCTTCGGCTCGGGGGACAAGGAGGTGACGCGTCTTAAAATCCACCAGGCAAGTGTCTGACCCAGACCGAGACTCTACTCAACGAAGGAGGAGGGGAAGGGATGAAGAGTGTCTTTAAGAAGGGCCTGCGGTGGCGGACCTTAATGGTCCTGGCGCCGCTGGTCCTGCTGGTTGCGCTGGCTGTTGCGACCAGCGGCTATATTACCAACGGTTCGGCTGCTTATTGCAGCTACAGCACCTGCGGCCACCTGGCGCCGGCCTCAAGCTACGGCGTCAGCAATGACGCGCTGTACGTCGCCAACGGCATCGCCAGCAACGTGGCCGTTATCGATGTGGGCACCATGAGCATTGTCGACACCATTCCGGTGCCGGCGCAGCCCAACGGCCTGGCCGGGCTGGGCATGTACTGGGAAGTGCACGGCGTGGTCGCCTCCAAGGACAGGGCGAGCATCTACGCCCAGGGCCCCCTCTCGGGCGGCTACCTGGCGGGCGCTCCCTATCAGCTCTACCAGATCGGCGTCAAGAACGGCAATGTCATGCGCAGCATCCCGCTGCCGACGGACGCCTATGACCCGGTCGGCTACTGCGGCCTTGAGTACGCGCTAAACGACGAGAGCTCCAACGAGCTGGTGGCCACGTCCATGAATG
>JACWAD010000002.1 GCA_014874175.1 Thermoleophilia bacterium | reverse complement strand
GTTATTGAAACCGACTTTAACTGGGACCGTGTAGCAAAGCTTACTGAAGAGCTGTATTTTAATGCCTGAGCGATGCGGCACAGCTCGCAGGGGCGGGGCCCCGTCGCGCCCCTGCGAGCTTTGTTTACGCTAAACGTGCCACAAACCAACCTGTGCAGAACCTTGTTCAGGACCTGCCGGGATAGGCCCTTGCGCCCTCGCAGATATGCCGCGGGCGAAGTAATGAGAGCGCCCTCCACAAGGTTTCCGTAGAGCCTGCCAAAATGGGTAAAATCACCGGTAAGAAGATGGGTAGCGTTCATTCCGAGAGAAGCTCCCGCTAAGCCATTTCTTTAACAGAGGCTGCCGGCGCCGCCCCTGATATTGCTTGCGTTAATCATATTCAATCGATATGATTGTTATTGATAATAGTAAAATCGATTTGGAAGGTTGTGAGCAGATGAAAACCAAGGTGTTTACTGCCCATGTCCCGCTGCCTCTGGCGGAAAAGGTGGACCAGGTCGCCGCCCGCCTGGAGCGCTCGCGCGGCTGGGTGGTAAAACAGGCGCTCTCTGCCTGGGTTGCACAGGAAATAGAGCGAAGCAGGCTGACAAAAGCAGCGCTGGCGGATGTTGCTGCCGGCCATGTGATCGACCATCAGGCTGTCCAGGCGTGGGCTGAAAGCTTAAATACAGATAAACCGCTTAAGCCGCCGCGTTAATGGAGCTAAAATGGACGAGCAAGTCCCTCTCGGATCTCGTCAGACTTTATGAGTTTCTTGCCTTGGTGGACTTGCAGGCCGCACTTAGCACGGTAAAATTCCTGACAGCGGCGCCAGAGATCCTACTTGTGCATCCCCGAATGGGTGAGAAGCTGGAAGAATTCGAACCGCGTGAGGTGCGCCACATCCTGGCAGGCCATTATGAGATACGCTACGAAATTCAAGGGTCGGTTATCTACATGCTGAGACTCTGGCATACCAGGGAGGAGCGGTAGTCTGCCCCAGTTATTGCGCCCGCAGCATGCCTGATCCGCCCCGTCGCGCCCCTGCGAGCTTTGTTTACGCTAAACGTTAAACACGAAACATGAAACGGTTCATGGCGAACCTGCCAGCCGCCTAAATAATCCAAACGGGTTTATTTACCATCTGCCGCCGGCCATCAGCAATGGCGATCTGAAAGCTTGCCGGCGACCCCAACTGCTGCCCCAGCAATCTTCAGAACATCACCTGGACGTGGAATCAAGGCCCCGACAGCTTCGTCAAGTCAATCGAGGAGATCGTGCCGGCGCCCGGCGCGGGGCAGTAATCCCTGTTTCGCGTTTGGCGTTTCGCGAAAAAATAGCAGCTATTTACGCTTTGTCAAACTTGCAGGGGCGCATGGCTGTGACGTCACAGCCGCCTTGGCCTAAGCTCCGTATCCAGCATCCGGGGTTTGGTTTATCCAGCGTCCAGCATCCAGCATCGGGTTATCACAACCTGCCGGCAATGATCTCGTCCAGCACTTCCGGGTCGGCCAGTGTGGATGTATCACCTAATTCCTGCGTCTGCCCTGCGGCGATTTTCCGGAGGATGCGGCGCATGATCTTGCCGCTGCGCGTCTTGGGAAGGCCGCTGACAAACTCGATCTTCTCCGGCCTGGCGATAGGGCTGATCTCGCTGGCCACATGCGCCGCCAGCACCCTTCGCATGTCGTCGCTGCCGTCGTATCCCCGGCGCAGGACAACATAAGCGTAAACGCCGCTTCCTTTCAGCGCGTGGGGAAAACCGACCACGGCGGCCTCGGCCACGGCTTCCTGCGCCACCAGGGCCGACTCGATCTCCGCCGTGCCCAGCCGGTGGCCACTGACGTTGATAACGTCGTCGATGCGCCCCATCAACCATAAATCTCCATCATCGTCAACGGCGGCGCCATCGCCGGTAAAGTATTTGCCAGGGAAGCGCTCGAAATAAACCTCCCGCACCCGCTTGTGCTCCGGGTCGCCGTAAGTGCCGCGCAGCATCCCCGGCCAGGGCTTGTCAATCACCAGATAGCCGCCCTCGCCGGGGGCCGCCGGCGAGCCGTCCTGCCGGACAACCTGGGGCGCCACGCCGGGGAAGGGGCGGTTGGCGGAGCCCGGCTTCATCGTCATCGCGCCCGGAAGCGGCGAGATGATAATCCCTCCGGTCTCAGTCTGCCAGTAGGTGTCGACAATCGGCAGCCGGCTGCGGCCCACATTCTCGAAGTACCACATCCAGGCCTCCGGGTTAATCGGCTCGCCGACGCTGCCCAGCAGCCGCAGGCTTCTGAGCGAGTGCCCCTCCAGCCAGTTCGTTCCCTCACGCATCAGCGACCGGATGACCGTGGGCGCCGTGTATAAGATGCTCACCTGGTGCTTGTCGACGATCTGCCAGAAACGGTCCGGCCGCGGGTAGGTGGGCACGCCCTCGAACATCAGCGATGTGGCGCCGTTGCTGAGAGGGCCGTAAACAACATAGGTGTGCCCCGTGATCCAGCCCACATCGGCGGTGCAGAAATGGAGGTCGCCGGGCTTGTAATCAAATATCCATTTAAACGTCAAGTGAGCGTAAAGGAGGTAGCCGCCGCTCGTGTGCAGCACGCCCTTGGGAGCGCCGGTGGAGCCGCTGGTGTAGAGGATGAACAGGGGATCTTCGGCGTCAATCTCCTCCGGCGGGCAGTAATTTTCAATGTCCGCATCCATCTCATCATTCCACCAGGAATCGCGGCCCTCTTCCATGGCCGTGGTCCTGCCTCCCAGCCGCTCGGCCACGATCACTTTTTCAACAGTGGGACAATCGCGCAGCGCCTCGTCGGCATGCGCTTTCATTGGCACGACCCTGCCGCCGCGCATGCCGCCGTCCGACGTGATCAGCATGCGGGCGCCGCAGTCCCGGATGCGGTCCGCCAGCGAGCCGGCGCTGAAACCGCCAAAAACGACGCTATGGATGGCGCCGATGCGGGCGCAGGCCAGCATGGCGATGGCCAGCTCGGGAATCATGGGCAGGTAGATGCTGACGCGGTCGCCGCGGCCGATGCCGTGCTTGCGAAGCACATTTGCGAAGCGGTTGACCTCGAGGGCGAGCTGCCCATAGGTAAAAGTGCGGTACTCGCCGCCGTCGGACTCCCAGACGATGGCGGCCTTGTGCCGGCCCTCGCCGGCCAGATGGCGGTCAAGGCAGTTATGGCAGACATTGATGCGGGCGCCGATGAACCAGGCCACCTCCGGGCGGCTGAAATCGTACTCAAGCACCTTGTCCCAGCGGCGGATCCATTCCAGGTTCTGCTCGGCCATCTGGGCCCAGAACCCTTCCGGATCGGCAAGCGAGCGGTCGTAAAGGCGCTTGTATTCGCCCATGCTTTTTATATGCGCCGCCCGGCTGAACTCTTCGGGCGGCTCGAAACGGCGCTTTTCGCGCATGATGGCCTCGATTGCCTCGCCGCTGATGCCGGCGGCCGGCGCCGGCGGATCAGCTTCTGCCCCGGGGCCGGTAGCTGCGCCGTTTTTCTTGCTGTCAGTCATGACCCTCCTCGCCAGTTTTTATCAGCATAAACAATAACATTAACTTTTCAAGTACCCAGTATAAAGGCTGGATAGCCACACTGAATGAAAATTATTTCGGGACCGGGCGCAAAAGCTTAAGTGCCTGTCCCGGTAGGCTGTTCGTGGCGAGGCCGAGCGAAAGGTTATAGGCAGGCCATGGCCTGCGGCCGGCCTCAGCAGAATATGCCCGCCGGGATAGGCTCTAAGCAGCAGCGGGGATCAAAAACCGGAGGCCGGGAAAATCGTGGAAACCAGTGGCGTGGCGTCGCCACTGGTTTCCTGTGTAGCAGATCAATTCTTGCAGGCGGCTGTTAGGAGAATCTTATGGAAGCGTAAAAAGGGTGTAAAATCCGTTTGTATTAGGGGAATCAGGGGGACGCCGTCCCCCTGATTCCCCGGCCCCGGGCGACGCTTGTTGACATGGCAGATAATCTTGCTAAAATAGCGGTCTTTTGGGACCAGTCCTTCCTGTGGGGGCTGCTGGCCTGCGGCACGCTGCGTCGGCTTGGCGCCGATTTTGAGTTGCTCGCGGCGGCTGATATTCGACTGGGCCGCCTGGAAGATTTTGGCGTGGTCTTTGTCCCTGGCGGCTGGGCCAGCGACAAGATGGCGGCGCTGGGACAGGATGGAGCAGCACGGATTCGCAGATTCGTTGAGGAGGGCGGCGCCTACCTTGGCTTTTGCGGCGGCGCCGGCCTGGCGCTTTCCCATGCGAGCGGTCTGGGCCTGGCGCCGCTGGGGCGCCTGCCCTCCTCAGTAAGGGTGCCAAGTTTCAGCGGCCTGATTCATCTTCATCAAGCAGGCTGCAACCATCCGTTTTGGCGGGGCATTCCCAACGGCAGCGCCTTTTACGCCTGGTGGCCGGGCCAGTTTGCCCTTAATAAAAAGGCCGGCGTTAAAATCCTGGCCCGTTACGGCAAGCCGGAAGAGGGCTCCTCATATGTTACCGACATCCCGGTCACCGCCGGCACCAACTGGGACCGCTGGGAGAAAAGCTATGGCATCAATCTCAATCCGGCGCGGCTGGAAGACGAGCCGGCCGTTATTGAAGTTGAAGGCACCGGCGGCGGGAAAGTGCTTCTTTCATATCTTCACTTTGAGACCCCGGGCGACTCTATGGGCAATCAAGCGCTGCTGAACGCGCTCGGTTATCTGAGTGGGGGGAAAGGGGCGCCGGCGCCCCTT
>JACWAD010000027.1 GCA_014874175.1 Thermoleophilia bacterium | reverse complement strand
GAATAGAGCCGGGGGGCCGATCTGAAAACCAAGCTCAAGGCTTAAAGGGGAATCGGCCTCCCCGGACCACTTCAAGGAAAAGCTATCTCACAACGTGCTTTCCTTAAAGAATTTGAAATACAAGGGGGAGTTCCAAGTTTCCAGTTCCCAGTCTCGCGTTTGGCGAAAAATTATGACTATTGTTTACTATTTGTCAAGTATTTTTAAGCTTTTGGGTTTTATCCAAAATCCAATATCCAAAGTCCAATATCCGGTTTTAGAATTTTAATGAAACTTGGAACTTGGAACTAGGAGAGCGGCCGCGGCACCCGCTCGCGGCCGGAAAAGGTTAGATAGTCGGTATAGCCCGCAGCCCGGGCGTGCCTTAACAGCAGGTCGAAGTCCTTGCCCACTTCGGCCGGCTTGTGGGCGTCGGAGCCGAAGGTGATAGGAACGCCGTGCGCGCGCATCGCCTTGAGCAGCTCCAGCCCCGGGTAAATCTCATGGACCGGCCGGCGCAGGCCGGAGGAGTTCAGCTCGACGGCGACGTTGCTCTTCGCCAGCGCTTCGCCCACACTGTCGTAGACATCTGACATATCCCTGGTAGGGCGGTGCCCGTATTTCTTCACCACGTCAAGGTGTGTCATGATGTCAAAGAGGCCGGTGCGGGCGGCGGCGGCCACATGCTGGAAATAAATTTTGTAAACTTCATTGATGTCGCGCCGCTCAAACTCGTACTTGAAGCGGGACTGGTCAATGCCCCAGTCGCCGATGAAGTGCACCGAGCCGTAGGCATAATCAAAGGGGTAAGAAGCCAGCGCCTTTGCCACGGCCTCAAGATGCTGGATGATATAGTCCGCCTCGATCCCCAGCCGCACGGGGAAGCCGGGGTTTGCCTCCCGGAGCTCCTGCACCTTCTCCACATACGCGGGCAGGTCTTGACGGCTCATGGTCAGTGAAGGGTCGGTAATGTGGAACAGGGGCAGATGGTCGGCAAAGCCCATCTCCGGCATTCCCAGGCTGCGGGCGGCAGCGACGTAATCTTCCATCTCGCCGCCGGCGTGGCCGCAGAAAGGGGTGTGGATATGAAAGTCAGGCAAAAACATAAGTTTCCAGTTTCCGTTACCGGTTTCGCTTTTCGCGAAAAGCAATGGCAATTATTTATTTTCTGTCAAATTTCTTATTATTGTTAATTGCTAATTGGATGATCGCTTATTGTTAAGTTCTCTGATTCTTCGGCGCTCTTCGCTTCGGCGAGCGCCCAGAATGACAGCTCACAGGCAGCCTGATCTAATAGGGATGAGCAGTAAGCTCCAAGTCCCGGAGGCTGGCGTGTTAATTATAACCCCCGGTTTCAAATTGAACACATCGGGGGCGAATCGAAACCGGAAACCGGCCCGCTTGCATTAGCCTAGTCAATTATGTAATCTTATACATGTCTAACTTTGTGAAGACAGGGAATATTCCTTCTTTAGGAAGGGACCATTATGACAAAAGCGATTACATCTGCAATTGAGGAGTACCTGGAGGCTATCTACAAGATGTCTCTGGAAAGAAAGCCGGTAATCGCCGCCCGGCTGGCTGAGCGGATGGGGGTGTCGCCGCCGACCGTTGCCGATATGCTCCGCCGTCTGGATGAAAACGGCCTGGCCCACACGAGCAGGCCCGAGGGGATCAGGCTGACCCGCAGGGGCCAGGAGGCGGCGGAATCACTGGTGCGCCGCCACCGCCTCTGGGAGAGGTTCCTCACCGACGTACTGGGGATGGATTGGGATGAAGTGCACGAGGAAGCCTGCAAGCTCGAGCACGCCATGAGCCCTCACGTCGAGGAAAAGCTGGCCGATATCCTGGGCCATCCGGATACCTGCCCGCACGGTTTCCCCATCCCGGGCACCAAAGGGGCCAAAAAGCGGGAGAAAGAGGCAATTCCCCTGTCGCGCCTGAAGGTCGGCGAAGAGGGAGTAATCGAGCGGGTCGCGGAGGAGGAGCCGCATCTGCTCCAGTACCTGGCCACGCTGGGCCTGTTCCCGAACGCCCGCATCAAGGTCAAGGAAATCGCTCCTTTCAAGGGCCCCTTGCTGGTCCGGGTAGCCGGCAGCCAGTATGCTCTCGGCCAGGAAGTTGCCTCCAAGGTGATGGTGAAGGGACGATAAAACCCGGGCGCCAAACGCCAAACTGGGAACTGTTCTTAAAGGATTAAGTTTTGCAACTTTCATGCCACACTGCCTTAAACAAGCTGCACGGCGATACTGATTTTACGCTCGCCCTGGCCGGCAACCCCAATGTAGGCAAATCAAGCATCTTCAACAGCCTCACCGGCATGGGCGTGGAGACCGCCAACTACCCGGGGACTTCGGTTGACATCCACATGGCGACAACATCGATGAACGGCACCCGCGTCGGCATTTTTGACCTGCCCGGGACCTATGCCCTGGGCGCCGTGTCGGAGGATCAGTGGGTGGCGCGCAAGGGAGTGCTGGAGGGCCGGCCGGACGTAGTCGTGATGGTCCTGGACGCCACCAATCTCACCCGCAATCTTTATATGGCGCTCCAGTTTCTGGAGCTCGGCTATCCAATGGTGATCGCCCTGAATATTTACGACCTGGCTGAGCGCGAGGGGCGCGAGATTGACGTCGGCCGCCTTTCCCGGCTTCTGGGCGTGCCTGTCGTGCCAACTATAGGCAACCGGGGCGAGGGCCTTGAGGAACTGGTCAATGCCGCCGCCCGGGTGGCCCGGGAGCGCCGCCGGCCCGCTCCGGAGAACCTGGCTTTCGGACAGGATATCGAAAACCAGGTGATGGAGCTGGCCGGGGCCATCGAGTCGGCAGGGCTTGAGGACCCTCATGGGCTTCCCCGCCGCGCCATGGCGCTGATGCTTCTGGAAAACGACTCCGAATACATCGAGCTGGTGGCGGCTAAAGAAGGCTGGCGGCCCATCCTGGAGCTCGCCGACCGGCTGCGCCGCCGCATCGATGCGGAGCACGGCCAGCCGGCGCCCATCCGCATCGCCGGCGAGCGGCACGCCCTGGCGGGATTTATCGCCGATAAAGTCGAGCTGGCCCTGCCCGCTGCGAAGCCGCCCTGGGGCGAGCGCTTCTGGCGCCTGACCACGGGGCCGGTTTCCGGGGTGCCGGTGCTGATGGGAGTACTGGGTTTCGTCTTTGTGCTGATGTACTTTGCCGGCAACAACCTGGCCGGCCTGCTCAGCAATATCTGGGAGGGCCATCTGGTGCCGCCGCTGCAGTCCGGGCTGTTCTCCCTGCTGGGCGCGAACGCTCTTACCAGGTCGCTGATGTGGGTGCCCCAGGGTTTTGAGGCGGCGCTTACTGTTGGCATACCATTTGTGCTTGTTTTTTACCTGGTGCTGGCTTTTCTGGAGGACTCCGGCTACCTGAACTCGGTTGCCTTCCTGACCGACTCGGTCATGCACCGGATTGGCCTGCACGGGCGGGCCATGATCCCCATCGTCGCCGGCGCCGGCTGCAACGTGCCCGCCATCATCGGCACGCGCGTGCTCACCACCCGGCGGGAGAGGCTGATAGCCGGGACGCTCATTTCCATGGTTCCCTGCAGCGCCCGCACCGCCGTTATCTTTGGCGCCGTTGCTTTCTACGCCGGCTGGCAGGACGCACTGGCCCTGTACGGCATCGTGCTGGCGGTCTGGATCATGGCCGGCCTGGGGCTGAACCGGCTTATGCCGGGCAAATCAACCGGGCTGGTGATGGAGATGTTCTCTTTCCGGCGGCCCCATATGAAGACAGTGCTGAAAAAGACCTGGTTTCGCTTCAAGGGCTTCGTGTTCATGGCCGTACCCATTCTCGTCGTCGGCAGCCTGGGGCTGGGAGCCCTGTATGAGACCGGGCTCCTCTTTGACCTGGTCCGGCCGCTCTCTCCTGTGGTGGGAACATGGATGGGACTGCCGCCGGTGGCCGGCCTGGCGCTGGTGATGGGAGTGCTGCGCAAGGAGCTGGCGCTGCAGCTCTTGATCACGCTGGCGATTGCCATGGGCGCCGCCGCCGGCGTGGCGCACAACCTCAACATCATCATGACCAATTCCCAGCTATTCGTCTATGCGCTCGTGACCGCCATTTACATCCCCTGCGCGGCCACGATCACGGCGCTGGCCAGGGAGCTCGGCTGGAAAGCGACTGCCGCCATCTCCGTCTTCACGATCGTGCTGGCGGTGCTGGTGGGCGGCATCGCCAGCCATTTAATTGCTGCGTTTGCAGGCTAAAACCGTTCAAAGTTTCCAGTTTCGCGTTTGGCGAAAAATCATAGCGACATCCCGAGATCCTTCGCTTCACTTGGATGACAAGGAATGTCATTCTCGCTGATTGGATCCCGGAATGGAGTCGCCAATTCCTGGCTGTTTTTAGTAAAGAATTCCCGTCTGTTTTCCGATAAATGATGCACGCTGGAAGGCTAAACTCACATAGTGGGGAGGTGACAGAATTGGCAATCTCTGCCAAAGTCAAAACACAGCCCGTCAGGGCCAGGATCCTTACCGACGAATACGAGATCGAGGGGAAGGTGCATTTAAAGCCGGGCCATTACCGGGGCCGCGTTTCGGATATCCTGAACGCGCCGGAAGTCGAGTTTATCCCGGTGACACAGGCCACGTGCACGAACCGGGGCTCTCTGGACAGCGAGCCGGTGAAGACAGATTGTACAATCGTACAGGTCAAGACGATCCGCATGGTCTTCCCCTACGAAGACTCGTAAAACCGGACCCGGCCCCGGGCTGATAAAACAGCCGGGCGGTTACAAGGGAAAAACGGCCTGCAGCCGCGCTTTCTCCTTTGTCCAATAGTACTATAAATCCATTGATTTATTGTACAATGGGACAATAATTGTACCGGGATAAAGTCCTATCATGTGAGGAGATTCATCCTGCACATGGCCTGATTTATCCATGTGTCCAAAGGAGCAAGAGTGGGGCTGTCAGTTTCAGAGATTTTAAAATTGCCGATCCTTGCCGACGCCAGGTTGCTGGCAGGCCGCAATGGGCTTGACCGCGAAGTTTCCCAGGTAACGGTCGGCGAGGTTCCCGACATCGGCGACTGGCTCACCGGGGGCGAGCTGGTCCTGTCAACTTTTTTTGCAGCCGCCAAGGACCCGGAAGCGCAGGTCGAGTTCAGCCGCAAGATCATCAAGTCTGGCGCCGCCGGCCTTCTTGTCAAGCCGGGACGGTTTGTCAAAACCGTGGCGCCGGAAATCGTCTCGCTTGGCGACCGGCACGGCTTCCCTGTTGTCGAGATCCCTGACGAAGTCAGGTGGACTCATATCATTGCCGAGATCTCGGAGCGCATTGTCGGCGAGCACGTTTCCCTCCTGCGCCGCTCCCGGGACATTCACCAGCGTCTGCTGGAGGTGGTCATCGACGGCGGCGGCTGGCAGTCAATTGCTGACACCACCGCCGGGCTGCTTGGCCGGCCGGTCATCCTTCAGGACGCTTTCCGTGAGACGCTGGCGCAGGCGGCCCCGGCAGGAGATGCTTCCGCGCTGGTTGACAAATTTATCGCAATGAAGCATGTCGGCTCAGGCCGGCCCCGGCAGGACAGCCGCGACCGCCCCGGGCGCCGCCGGAGGACGCCGCTGGACTCCGAGGGCGAATATCCCGCCGCCGTTACTGTGCCGGTCTCCGCCGGCCATGACGTGCAGGGCTACGTCACCAGTTTTGAGACTGAGGCGCCACTAAATGACCTCGACCTGGTGGCGCTTGAGAGCGCCGCCACCGTGGCGGCTGTGGTAATGGGGCGCGAGCGGGCCAGGCTGGAAGCGGAGACGCGGCTTAGGGGAGATTTTGTTGACGACCTCCTGGCGGGCGAATTTGACGCCGGGCCGGCGATGCTGCAGCGGGCCAGCTTCCTCGGCGGCGATCTCAGCCGCGGCTGCCTGGCGCTGATTGCCGACATTGATTCGTTTGGGGATTACGTCGCCGGCAAGGCGCTTAAGGAGCAGGAGGTGCAGCAGATCAAGAACCGCTTCTTTGGCGGCGTCAGCCAGGTGATCCGCTCTTACCACAAGGACGCCCTGCTCACGCCCAAGAGCGATAACGTGATCGCTTTTCTGCCCCCCCTCGGCAATGGCGGCGACAAGCTGATGTCTGTAGCCAAGTCAACGGCGGCCCTGATCCGGCAGACCTGCGCGGAGCTGCTGCCAGGCCTGACGGTATCAATCGGGCTGGGCCGGTTCCACGCCAGCCCGGCGGCGACGCGGCGGGCGTACCGCGAGGCCGAGTCTGCCCTGCAGGTAAGCCAGCGGCTGGGGGAAAGCGGCGACATTGTCACCTATGACGACATGGGAGTCTACAAGCTGCTGCTGGGGGCGCTGGAAGAGGACCCGGAAGAAGTGCGCAGCTTTTACGATGAGACCATCGCCCGGGTGGAAGAATATGACCATAAGCACAACACGGACCTGGTCGGCACCCTGGAGGCATACCTGGCAAACAACCGCAGCGTCGCCACCACAGCCGAAGCGCTGTTCACTCACCGCCACACCATCCGCTACCGGCTGGGGCGCATCAACGACCTCACCGGCCTTGACGTCCACCGGAGCGAGGACCAGGAGAAGCTTGGCTTCGGCCTCAAGGCGATGCGGCTGTTGAGGCGCTAGGAGCCCCCCGGCCGGGACGCCCGCCGGCAGGAAATCAACTTCCCGCAGCCGAAATAATCCATTCCGGCCCGTTCTTTGCTCCAGATGTATAAATGCCGTGCGGCAGCGGGGGGTTTTATGCGATAATATACGGCGTTTCGCGCTTAACGTTAAGCCAAGGATTCTTCGCCGCTTTGCGGCTCAGAATAATGCCTGCCGAAGTCAACTTTGAACTTTGAACCGGGAACTTTGAACTGATTTATGTGCCGCCTGTGCGCAATTACATCGTCTGAATATTTTTCTCCCATGGAGAACATCATGGCCTTAAATACGATGAAGGAAGGCCATGACGGCTCCGGCCTGGGCCTGGTTCTCAAGGATCTGGGCGGGGAGTTTGAAAAGTTCAAGGGGCTGCCGATCCTGTCGGGGATTGCTTCTTCCAAGGGTCTTCGCGATCTCGAAAACTACATGTACGCCCAGGGCTTCGAGGAGATCCACATGTGGCAGCCAGACATTGATGATTCTGCGCCGGAGCCTGAGACGGGCCGCCGCGATCATTATTTCGCCAAGGTTTACGAGCTGCCACAGCTTTATCGTGACCGGCCGCGCAAGGAGCAGGAAGAGCTGCTCCTGGACGCGCGCCTGGCGCTGCGGGCGCTGGGGGAGGACGAAGAGTCGCTCTTCGTCTTCTCCTTTTATCCAGATGCCGTGACACTTAAGGAAGTCGGCGATCCCCTGGAGCTGGGCCGGTTTTTCCGGCTCGAGGACGGCTCCCTTCAGGCGAAGATCGTTCTCGCCCAGGGCCGGCAGAACACAAATTACGACATTTACCTGTATGCCTGCCATCCTTTTTTTCTGCAGGGGTACTGCACGATGACAAACGGCGAGAACACGGCCTTCGTGCCGATCACGGAGTTTCTCACCAGCCGCGGTTTCCCCGGCTACATGGGCTATAACTCCGACTCAGAGGTATTTGCCCACATACTCCACTATACGCACCGGCAGCTTGGCTACCCCTTGACATATTACAAGGACGTGATAACGCCGCTCTCGGAGCAGGAGATCGACCTGCGCGCCGACGGGGAGGCCCTCAGGCTGATACGGCGGTCCTTGAGACCGCTCTGCATCGACGGCCCCAACTGCGTCATCGGGTTCACCCCGGACGGCACAGCTTTCATGGTGCAGGACGCCAAGAAGCTGAGGCCGGGGGTCGCCGGCGGCGTCCCCGGCAAGTACGCGCTCGTCAGCGAGGAGTGCGGCCTGGACGAAGCAGTGCCCGACCGGGACAAGACGCAGGATTTCTCGCCCATGAAGTACGACATGGCGATTATACCCCCCGGCGCAGGGGAGCTGATCCGCTGGAACCAGTTGCACACAAAGTGAAGGAAGAGATGTCAGTTTGACAGTCAAGCAAATCTGTCATTCTGAGGAGCGAAGCGACGGAGAATCTGGTTTTTTTAATGCTGGATCCTTCGCCTGCGGCTCAGGATGACAATAGAAGCGGCTTAGGATGACAAACGTCAGAGCCAAAAGCAAGTTATTTGTTCCAGACTTTGAACTTTGAACTTTGAATTAAAAATGGACCCGGCAACCAGACTAGACCAGAACCATGAGCTCTCGTTAAAAGAGTTCCCATACATCATCCGCTGGCGCGATGACCGCTGCACCCGCTGCGGCCGCTGCACGGCGGTGTGTCCGGTCAGCGCCATCGAGGCGGCGCCGCATGTGCACCGGAGGGTGTTCTCCGAAGGGACCGTGCCCAGTCCGAAGGCGCAGCGCGAAATCGTGCATGTAGTCAGGCAGGTGACAGACATCGATCGCTACTGCACCGGCTGCGGCAGTTGCACGCTGGTCTGCCCCAATGAAGCAATCGAGCCGGAGTACAACCCGCGCCACAAGTTCCTCACCTACAAGAACAGGGGGGGCGTGCCCTTCCGCCGGGGCGGCCGCCGCAACGATCCTGCGCCTTCAACGATTGATCAACTGAAGTTTACGCGCATCTCGATGCTGACCGACCCGGCGCTGGACGCCGGCCGGCACGAGTTCCGCATCCGCACGCTGCTGGGACGCAACCTGCCGCCGGAGCAGTTGCCGCTCAAGGCGCGCGGCGGCAGGCTGGTGGTCAGCAAGAGTGGCGGCTTCATCCCGCCGGTGCGCGAGATCTACCCCATCCGCATCGGCAGCATGAGCATCGGCGCCCTGTCGCCTCACATGTGGGAGGGCCTGGCCATGGGCGTTGCCTACCTGAATGAAGTGGAAGGCATGCCTGTGGTAATGTGCACCGGCGAGGGCGGCATCCCGCCGCGGCTCCTGAAGAGCCGCTTCGCCAAGTATTTCATCCTCCAGATCGCCTCCGGCTATTTCGGCTGGGACGAGATCGTGCACGCCATCCCGGAGATGAGCGAGGATCCGGCCGCCATCGAGATCAAGTATGGCCAGGGAGCCAAGCCCGGCGACGGCGGCCTGCTAATGGCCTACAAGGTGCTGAAGCTGATCGCCCGGATCCGGGGCGTGCCCGAGTTCGTCGACCTTGCCTCGCCGCCGACGCACCAGACAAAGTACTCGATCGAGGAAGCGGTGGCCAAGATGATCCAGTCGATGTCAATGGCCTGGGGCTTCCGAGTGCCTGTCTATCCCAAGATCTCCGGGACGAAGACGGCGATGGCGGTTCTTAACAACCTGGCCCGGAATCCTTACGCCGGCGCGCTCTGCATCGACGGCGAGGACGGCGGCACCGGCGCCGCCTACAACGTCTCCATGGACAAGATGGGGCACCCCATCGCTTCCAACATCCGCGACTGTTACCTGGACCTGGTGGCCCAGGGCAAGCAGAACGAGCTGCCGCTGATTGCCGCCGGCGGCATGGGCAAGACCGGCAACCTGGCGGCCAACGCCGCCGCCATGATCATGCTGGGCGCCTCGGCCGTGGATACCGGCAAGTATATTATGCAGGCGGCTGCCTGGTGCTTTGGCGACGAGCGCAACCGCTGCAACCTCTGCAACACCGGCCGCTGCCCGCGGGGCATCACTACGCAGGATCCGAAGCTTTACCGCCGCCTTGACCCGGACAGGGTGGCCGAGCGGGTGGTGGAGGTGTTCAAGGCGGCCGACGTCGAGCTCAGGAAGATATTCGCGCCGCTGGGGCGCAGCACCGAGCTGCCCATCGGCATGTCTGACGCGCTGGGCGCCGCCGACAGTGAGATCGCCGAGAGACTACAAATTAGTCATGTTGTTTAAAACGGGATCCTTCGCTTCGCTCAGGATGACAAAAAGTGTGTGGAGCGCAACAGGTTTGTCATTTTGAGGAGCGAAGCGACGAAGAAGGATGGAGAAGGGATAAGAAGATAGCCCTGATCGAGCAGACAAATCCGCAATGGAAGGATTTGGTCGAGGACTGGTTTGAAGATTCTTCGGACCTGCGGCCCTCAGACTGACAACAAGAATGGTTATTTATGGCAACATTAATGGCGAGCGTGTCTCCTCTCGCGAGCTGGAGGAGAAGATCCAGGCTGCCGTCAGGAAGGGAGAGCGTTCGCTGACCATTCACGCCGATGGCCAGCACGGCATCGGCGGGCGCATCTGGCCGCAGGGCAGGAAGGTGAAGGTCACCGTCGACGGACCTGTCGGCCAGCGCCTGGGCAGCATGGGCATGCCGGGCACAGAAATCCTGGTCAAGGGAAGCGCCTCTGACGACGTGGGCTGGATCAACTGCGGCGCCAGGATCACCGTGCTGGGCGACGTCACCAACGGCGCCCACAACGCCGGCGCCCAGGGCATCCTCTACGTCCAGGGCGGCGGCGGCGCCCGCTGCGACACGATGACCAAGTTCAATCCCCGTTTCGAGCCGCTCCAGTCCTGGTATTTCCGCGACGTGGGCGACTCGTTTGCCGAGTTCAAGGCCGGCGGAATTGCCGTTGTCTGCGGCGTCGATCCGCGCAATCCTGACAACGTTCTTGGCTACCGCCCCTGCGTGGGCATGGTCGGCGGCGCCATTTATTTCCGCGGCCCCATCCAGGGATTCAGCGAGAACGATGTCAAGCTGACGGAGCTCTCCGGCGCCGACTGGAGCTGGCTCACTGCCAATATCAAGCCCTATCTCAAGGCTATTGACCGGATGGATCATCTGAAGATGCTCACCGGCGACCGTGGCCACTGGCGCAAGCTGACCGTGCTGACGGCGGCGGAAAAAGAGGTGCGCCGCGGCTTCAAGATGTCAACCTCGCAGTTCCGCGAGCAGGTCTGGGAGCCAGAGGTTGGCGAAGGTGGCATCTTTAGCGAATATATCAACCACCCACGGACGATCCTGCCCTATATCACCACGGGCGGGGACCGCCGCTTCCGGCCGGTCTGGTACAACGACAAATATCTGCCGCCCTGCGCTTACGCCTGCCCGTCCCGTATTCCGTCAAACAAGCGTGCCGCGCTCATCCGCCAGGGGCGGCTGGAGGAGGCGCTGGCGCTCGTGCTTGAGTACAGCCCTTTCCCGGCAACGGTCTGCGGCCAGGTCTGCCCAAACCTTTGCATGGACGCCTGCACCCGCGGCCTGTTTGTTGACAGGCCGCACGACATCAGGAAGATGGGGAGCTTGAGTCTTGAGGTGCCGGCGCCCAGGAAGGCGCGCTCGACCGGCAAGCGCGTGGCGGTTATCGGCGGCGGCCCCGGCGGCCTCTCAACGGCCTGGCAGCTGGGCCTGCGCGGCCACCAGGTCGACCTTTACGAAGCAGCGGCCAAACTGGGCGGCAAGATGGAGCTGGCCATCCCCCGGGAGCGCCTGCCGCAGGAAGTGCTTCAGAAGGAACTGTCGCGCTTCGCCGAGATCGGCGTTGACGTACACCTGAACACCAAGGTCAACCGTAAGCTGTTCGGCAAGATCTACAGGGAGCACGACATCATCGTCGCCGCCAGCGGCGCCCACGAAGCGCGGCTGATCAGGTTCCCCGGCTGGGAGGACGTCACGCCGGGCATCGAGTTCCTCAAGGCGGTCAACTTCGGCGAGCCCGAAGATTTAAAAGGCCAGAAAGTCGTCGTCATCGGCGCCGGCAACGTCGGCATGGACATCGCCTGCCAGGCCTGGAACCTGGGGGCCGCCCGGGTGACGGCGGTTGACATCCAGCCGCCCGCCAGCTTCGGCAAGGAGCGGGAACTGGCCGAGTCGCGCGGCACCTCAATTGCCTGGCCCAGGGTGGCGGAGCGCTACGACGCCAAAAAGAGGAAGCTTTATTTCAAAGACGGCAGCAGCATGGAGGCCGACAAGGTGATTATCTCCATCGGCGAGGCGCCGGTGCTTGACTTCCTGCCTCCCGGCATGGACATCGAGCGCGGCTACCTGGTGGTGGGAAGCGCAGGCCAGACCTCGGACGCCAAGGTGTTTGCCGTTGGCGACGCCACCCGGCCGGGGCTGATCACCAACGCCATTGGCCAGGGGCGCATTACTGCCGAGGCGGTGCACAACCTGTTGATGGAAGTTGACATTGTTCCCGAGATGAAGCAGGTAATTCCCTATGACCGGATCCGGACCGTTTATTACGAGGGCGGATCGCCCGACCTGATCCCCACGCCGGAGCTGGCAGGCGACATGAGGGCAACCGGCGTGCCCGAGCCGGGCGTGCGGGTTGAGGGCTCCACCGACCTGGAGCCGCCCGATCTGCCGGGGAGAGGCGTGGTGGAGCCGTCCGCGGAACAATCTGTCATTCCGGGCGAAGCGAGGGATCTCGCAGCCAGGCAGGCAACTGCAGCGGCCGCGCCCGAGCTGGAGGCGCGGACCTGCATGTCATGCGGCCTTTGCCGCGACTGCGGCATGTGCCAGGCGGTCTGCTACTACGGCGCCATCAGCCGCATCGAGGAGGGCGGCGAATGGGAATACGTGGTTGACGATGAAAAGTGCATCGGTTGCGGGTTCTGCGCCGGCACCTGCCCCTGCGGCGTCTGGGAGATGGTCGAGAATGTGTAAAAGCGGATGTTGGATGTTGGACTTTGGATGGGCACTTAGTTGCGCTCTGCCAGCCGCGGGTCGAAGCTGAAAGGATTGATCCTCTTTCTTATCTTTCTGAGCTCCGGATGCCCGGGATTAATGAGAACATTTCTCTCCTTTCTGAACTCCGGATGCCCGAGATTAACGAGAACATTTCTCTCGTCCGGGATGATTACCGAAGGCACGGCGAGTAGCAAGGTTTTTCCGGCCTGGGCCCATTTGGCGCCGATTGCCATCATAGCGGGCGGGAGCGGAAATGTTCGCCAGTCCGCCGGCAGTAAAGTTTTCCTCAGGCGCGTAACGGATACGTCATCGGGCAGGCTCAGGGTGCAGACGCCAAGCTGAGGCGGCGCCAGTGCCAGCGGCAAGTGCACGAGGTATTCCAGGGCCGCCAGGGCGCGGCTCTGTGAGGCGTAAATTACGGGAATCCCTTTTTCATTCCAGCGGCCGCCATAAATGCGGGCGCCATCGCCGCTGAGATCATCGATATGGGCCATCCGGGCTATTCGGTACAGCTTCACTGCTTAAAGTAGCGCGGCAATCGGGATTTCCGTCCCGCGACGCCGGTCACGGCAGTCAGGCAGGGATCCCATGAGAGATCCGCCCCAGCTCGTCTGTAACCATTTCGGCGCCAAAACGGGACGGTAGCAGGTCAATCGGTTTCTTGCCGCCCGGCGCCGCGTTAGGCAGAGACAGCCAGCTCAGAAAGTTCTCACGCCCGCCAAAAACATCGGTTCCCCTCGCCACCACCGATCAGGCACTTTAACGATGGGCGGCGCCGTACTAAGATGGGAGTTGGGGCGTGACTTAAAATTAATGCCGGAATTTGCTCGCTTCTCTGGAGGGGAAAAGATGCAGGCGCTGATAAGCGGAAAAACCCTGGAGCTGGTCCTTGGCGATATCACTACTCAGGAGGCAGACGCAATTGTAAACGCGGCCAACTCCGGCCTCAGGGGCGGCGGCGGCGTGGACGGGGCCATCCACCGCGCCGGCGGCCCCGAGATCATGCGCGAGTGCCGCCGCCTGGGAGGCTGCCCGACCGGATCGGCCTGCGCCACCACCGCCGGGCGCCTGAAGGCAAGAATTGTCATCCACGCAGTGGGCCCCATCTGGAGCGGCGGCGGCGCGGGCGAGGCCGCCCTGCTGGAAAGCGCTTACCGCCGCTCGCTGGAGGTGGCGGCTGGGAAGAGCCTCGCTTCCATTGCTTTCCCATCCCTTAGCACGGGCGCCTACAGGTACCCGCTGGAGGATGCGGCCCGAATTGCCGTTGTTACGGTCGCCAGCCATCTCAAGGGCGAGACATCTATCAACAAGGTTTCCTTTGTGCTTTTCAGCGACAGCGCCTTTGCAGCTTTCTCTCATGCCCTGTCCCGGCATGCCGGTCAAAAGGACAGTCAAAATGAATGACAAACCAATCGCAGCCGGCAGAAGCAGCTTTGATTTTGTTGACAAGGAGGCAGTTTTCAGCGCTCTGGCGCTGAAAGAGGGGGAAGTGCTGCTTGACCTGGCCAGCGGCGCCGGCAACTACGCTCTTGCCATCGCCCGCTCCGTGGGAAGAAACAGCACTGTTCTCGCGTTCGACCTCTGGCGGGAGGGCATTGAAGAACTGAAGCAGCGCATTGACGCCAGGGGCGCCGCCAATGTCAGCGCCGAGGTTGCCGATGTCACAAAAAGGATTCCCGTGGCGGACGCCTCCGCCGATGTCTGCCTGATCGCCACGGCCCTGCATGATCTGGTGCAGGAAAAAGGGGGAGAAGGAGTTCTTAACGAAATCGCTCGGGCGTTAAAGCCTGGCGGCCGCCTCGTGGTCGTCGAATTCCGCAAAATCGATGGCCCGCCCGGTCCGCCAAAACGCATCCGCCTGGCGCAAGAAGAGCTGGAGACGCTTGTTCTGCCGCATGGTTTTAAAAAGGAGCGCACGGCAGGCGCCGGTGAGTTTTTCTATCTGTCCGTATTCAGGAAGAAATAAGAAAAACTGATCATCCTGTTCGCGCCCGGGGCTTGTCATCCCGTTCGCGGAGCCTGTGCTAAGCACTTCGCAGCTCAGCATAAACTTCGCGAAGTGCCCGGGGCAATCCCTGAGGTAAAGCTGATAAAAAAGCGGCTAGGCAACCCATTCTTCCAGCACAAAGCGTGAGCAAAGCAAACCCAGCAAGAGAATGGAAACAACAAGGATCAGGCGGTTCAGCCATGGTCTCCTGTCGGCCCAAAGCGCCAGCAGCGCAAAAACCGGAAAGGCAGGCAGGACGAAGCGGGGCATGGAGAAAAGAGGGCTGGTGGTGCCGGGATATTTGTGGGGGAAAGTGGCAGGGATTAAAACCAGCGCCAACGTGTAGGCGGCGTATTCCGGACGCAACCGCCAGAAGGCGGCAATGCCAAGCGCCAGAAAAGAGATAGTAAAGCAAAAATCGAGCACAGCCTGGCTTCCCACAAAACCGGGGTCGACGTCTGACGGCGGCCAGAAGCTGTGCAGCGGTTCCGCCAGAATTTTCCCGGTCCCACGCAACGCCGCCTCGAATCCCTGGTAAATCCCCCCCAGAGGCCCGCCGCTTAACGGCCCCGTCAAATGCCGGGCCCAGGTTCTCTGCGCGTGGGCAAACAGCAGCGGATCGCCAAAATGAACCCCCAGGTAAAGCATCCAGATTAAAAGCCCCAGGGCGGGCATAAACAGAAGCAGCAGATCGGCCCTTGCCCGGCCCAGGCTCCAGTTTCTGTCCTTCAGGTAGATAAGCACCAG
>JACWAD010000026.1 GCA_014874175.1 Thermoleophilia bacterium | reverse complement strand
TTTTTCCAGCGGCCGATCAGGTTGGGATTGATCTGATACTGGCGAGCGATCTCAGCGATGGGCCGCTCGCCTCTTACTGCTTCCAGCACGATCTGGAATTTGAGTTTGGCACTGAACTTTCGGCGGGTGCTTTTCTTGGTCACAGCTTCCATCCTTTCTCGTCTTGCTCGGTGATATTATCGCTGTGACCCACTCTTAGCCAGTGGTGCAGGGGGTGGGGTTCAGATCCTTTGTTCCTTCACGCTGGCCGCTTAGCCTCCCCCTCCCTTTTATTGCGCATATATGATAAGGATAACTGATCATCCTATTCACTCAGGGATAGTCAGGAAAAAAATAATGCGAGGCAAGCCCTGAACTCATTCCTGAACGAATTGGATGAACAGTTAAAGACTTCTTAAACTTGTGATCGTCAAATAGAAAAGGAGAATTCAGATGGAGCCTTTCCGGTACCACGCATACATCTGCACCCAGGAAAAGCCGGACCCGGAAGCGCCCAGCTGCCCGGGCCGCGGCTCACAAGAGGTGGTGGAAGCGATGCGGGCGGAGCTGGGGAAGGCAGGTCTTGCCGATGAGGTCCAGGTCACCACTTGTGGTTCACTTGGCCTTTGCACCCGCGGGCCGAACATGGTTGTATATCCGGAAGGAGTCTGGTATTCGGGCGTCCAGGTGGAAGATGTGTCCGAGATCGTCAGCGAGCACTTCCAGAACGGGCAGCCGATCAAGCGGCTTGTTAATGAGGACGCCGCCGCCGTGAAGGCGGAGATCCTGGAGAACAAGAGAAAAGCGCTAGCCAAACTGAAGGCCGCCCAGGAAGCGCAGGCGGACAGGTAGCTCGTTGAGCTTGCGCCGGTCCCGGCCGGGGCGCCAGCAAGAAGTTTTACAGCGGCAGGCCCGACTCCAGGTGCTCCATGCCGGCGTCGATCAGGTCGAAGATGTCCGCCTGGGGATCCTCGCCGATGGTGACCATTACCGCAAGCATGACGCCGAGTAAAGCTCCGCCGAAATTTCGGATGGCGAACTCGCCGGTGCGGCGCCCCAGCCGCTGGGCGATCAACTCCGAAATCTGCCCGACAAGATCGGTGAACTGGTCCAGGAGCGCCAGCCGCAGCTCGTGGACCGAGAAGATCAGCGCCGAGCGCTGCTTCTGTCCACGCGTCTCCGGCGGCGTTCTCTACAATTATTTTGCCAGAAGATCGCGTTAGGATCAGATACGCCATCGATTTCTGGTTTTAAGACACTTCTTTCTTGACAAAATCTTGACAAAATATAAATAGTTAATTATCTTATTATATGTTACCAGGGCAACATTATGGGGGCGATTAACTTGAAGCCGGCGGCAGAAAACATCGAACGCAGCAGGATCGAGCTTCTCAGGCTGATGGGCCATCCTTTACGGGTTGAGATTCTTGAGAAGCTTTCAGAGGGCGTCAAGTGCGTCAGCGACCTGGAAGAGTTCTTTGGGGAAACAAGTCAGCCCAACATCTCCCAGCACCTGGGGCTGCTGAGAAGAGCCGGGCTGATTGATTACTACATGGACGGCCGCCTGCGCTGCTATTACCTGGTTCATCCGGCGGTGCCTGACGTTATAAAGATTCTCAAGAAAAAATATGTTGAGGATCTGGAGCCGCCGGCATGCTGTCCGGTGACAAAAACGGGAAAGTACCCGGGAGGCAGAAGGCGTTAAGTGCTGTGAATGAAAGGAAGAGACAATGAGAGTTCTTGAAGAGAGCTATAAAGGAGTTTCGGAAGGGATGGCAATTCCCCTTGAGGAGCTGGGGCTGCCCGCTCATCCCGGCAAGGGGCTGCTGATTGTTTTCTGGAAGGGGCAGTGACAGGGCTGCCGGCGGGAGGCTCCCGCCATAAAGCGCCTGTATGAGCGCTTCGCCTCAAAAGGACTCTCAGCCGTCTATATTGGTCCTTATGAAACAAAGGAAACCTGCCAGCAGTGGAAGGACGAGTACAAGCTGCCTTTCGACGTGATCCCTGATGAAGACGGCGCCATTTTTAAAAAACTTAGCAACGGCTGGGTGCCTTACTCCATCCTCGTGGGACCGGATGGCAAGGTAATCCTGTGGGAGAGCGAGTTCCAGGAGGCGGGCTTCTCGGCCGCCATCGAGAAGCTCTACGAGGAACCGGCCGAAAAGCCGGCCGCACCCGAACCGGCGCTAAAGTCTGCCCCGCGGCGGGCCCGCCCTTGGGGCGCCAACATCCTCATTTTAGGTGGCGGCGCCGGCGGGCTGGTGGCCGCCTACCACCTGCGGCGCAAGCTTCCCAGGAGCCACCGGGTTGTCGTTCTTGACCGCGAGCCCAACCATCTTTTCCAGTCGTCATTGCTGTGGCGCGCGGTGGGCCTGCGGCGGGCGGACCAGATCCAGCGCCCGCTTGCTGACCTGACCCGGAAGGGGGTCGAGTTTATCAACGAGCCGGTCGTCCAGATAGACCCGCAACGGAAACAGGTGAGAACCTTGGCACAGGAAATCGATTTTGACTTTCTGGTGGTGGCCCTGGGTGCCGAGCTGGCTCCCCAGGAGGTGCTGGGCTTTGATGAGATGGCTTTAAATCTCTACGACCTGGAGGGCACGGCAAAGATCCATGCCGGCCTGGAGGATTTTTCCGGCGGCAAGGTGGCTATTCTTGTTACCGACATGCCCTTCAAGTGCCCGGCGGCGCCGTACGAAGCGGCCCTGCTGGTGGATTCTTTCCTGCGCAAAAAGGGCGTCCGTGACAGATCAGAGGTTCACATCTTCACGCCCGAGCACCAGCCAATGCCCATCGCCGGGCCGGCGATGGGGGAGGCAATAACAAAAGTATTAGACAAGCGCAATATCCAGTACCATCCGCTGTTCACCTTTGAGTGGATCAGTCCTGGCGATCAGACCATTGTCCCCTCCAGCGGAGACGCGCACGAAGTCGACCTGCTGCTGGCCGTTCCGCCGCACCGGGCCCCTGAGGTAATCCAGTATTCCGGCCTTCTCGGCTCTTCCGGATGGATGCATGTCGACCCGCATACGATGGAAACCGAGCATGAAGGCGTATACGCAATTGGCGACGTCAATAACATCAGGCTCGCCAATGGCAAGAACCTGCCCATGGCTGGTGTATTCGCCCATTACGAAGCCAGGGTCGCCGCCGAGCGGATCACCGCTGAGATCAATGGGGAGAAAGGCAAGTCCTCATTCAACGGCAAGGGTTATTGCTGGCTGGAGCTGGGGGGCGGCAAGGCGGGTTTCGCCGCCGGCAACTTTTACGCCGAGCCGGAGCCGTCCGTGCGCCTTTATCCTCCCATGCGCCCCTGGCACTGGGGCAAGGTCCTGTTCGAGAAATGGTGGCTCCGCCACTGGTTTTAAGCCGTCAGCGCCTGACTTTTGTTCCCAGCCCCGAGCCGGCCCGGTGCTCATGCCGGGTCATTTCAGCCGCGCATTTCAATGAGTCATTTCATGTCCGCCATATCCGCCATGCCGGACATGTGCGTCACCTCATCCTCGGACACGTTCATCTTCCTCAACATGGCGAGGCCGCCGGTGCTGAAGAAGCGGACCAGCATGGCCGCCGCCGCGGCCATGAAGACGATGTTGAGCACGGTCGTGTAGTCAAAGCTGACACTGGCAAACACAGTCTGGAGATTCCTGCGGGCCGGAATCAGTCCCAGGGCGCCAAAGACAGCCTCCAGCACGTATCCCGCCGTCGCCATCGCCGCATACGAGGTTGCCAGCAGAAAAGCGCTCATCCTGATCCCGTAGTACTTGCGGTAAATATCGAGGATGGGCAGGATGATCAAGTCGGCGAAGATGAAAGAGATGACGCCTCCGAAGCTGATGCCGCCGTCCCAAAGGACCACCGCCAGCGGCACGTTGCCGATCGAGCAGACAAAGGAGATGAGAGAAACCAGAGGCCCGATCAGAGGCCCCCAGACTTTGGCGGCAAACCCGCTCTGGCTCAGAAACAGGGACTGCCAGAATGAATTGGGCACCCAGGCAGCCAGGGCGCCCGCGATCAGCAAGCCCAGGATGATGTCGCGCACCAGTGAGGCCCAGTCCATGACAAAGTACCGGCTTGTTGAGGTAAAGCCTTTTTTCGACAAAAGCCGCTGAAGCAGCGTCCCGCCCGGAACCGACATGTCCATGGCGGCGTGGCCTTCCATCCGCCCCACCAGGCCCCGGTTGGCCCGCTCCCGGGCCCGCTCAGTCATCCAGCGTTTGAGAAAGATGCGAAACAGCAGAGCCAGCACGACGATCATGACCGGTCCGCCGATAAACTCCGCCAGTGTAAACTCCCAACCCAGGAGCAGGGCCATGATGATGCCCAGCTCAATGACAAGGTTGGTGGAGGCAAACTCGAAGACGATCGCCGCCGTGAAATCGGCTCCCTTTCTGAACATCGACCGGGCAATGGCGACCGAGGCGTAGGAGCAGGAAGAGGAGGCAGCGCCCAGCATGGTCGAGACCGCCAGCGTCCGGGGCGAGTCGTCGGGCAGCAGGCGCGCCATCCCGCTCTTGGAGACAACCGCCTGGATCGCGGCCGAAACAGAGAATCCCAGGATCAGCGCCCACATGATCTCCCAGAACATGTTGAACGAATTTGTGAGTGCGTCGGTGATTGAGCTGAGCATAACAGTACCCCGCAGCCGCGGCGCGTCCGGACTTTACTTGATTGATTGTTTGAAGCTTACCCAGGGTTTCCGGAAAAAAATCACGGGCACATGCTGAAACAGATTGTCAAATCGCCAACCCGCTTCGGAGAAGCTGCAACAAGAGTTGCACGAATTTTTCATATAATGCCTTGTAACAGCTGGCTCCTTCCGGAAAGATGGAGAATGGACTTTTTTACGATTTTCACAATCCGGATAAGGCGCTGGTGATCGACTTTGACCGCGAGCATTACAAACGCCTAGTCGTGGAAGTAGATGACCCGGATTCTACGGTCAGCAGCATTAATGAAGCAATTGGCAAGCTGGAATAACCTAAGCAGAGCAGCTGCATCATCTATTCAAGAATATCAACCTAGAAATATCAGGGTTGATGCATTCCACGAGCTGCTCTCCGAAGGTTCGGACAGGCGAATCTTGGTGGGCGATACTGGACTCGAACCAGTGACCTCCGCCATGTGAGGGCGGCACTCTAGCCAGCTGAGCTAATCGCCCGTAAAACCGGATTTTGGATATTGGACTTTGGATTTTGGATCAGCCAATACCCATTCA
>JACWAD010000025.1 GCA_014874175.1 Thermoleophilia bacterium | reverse complement strand
CGGTGCGGGGTTTTATACCCTGAACGCTTAGGGCGGATGAGCTTTAAATTCAAACCTCACATGGGCTTGCGGGGCAAGCTGTTTATCATCGTTGGAGCAGTGGTGGTCGTCATTGCCGCAACTCTGACCTTTTATTCCTCGGAATATCTCAGCCAGACCATCAATCAGGAATACTGCCGCCAGGCTGAGACAATCGCCGGTTTCTTTGAGGCCGCCATGGCCAACATGGGGGGAATGCCCATGGAGAAGTCCATGCAGGGGAATATCGATTCCCTCATGCAACAAAACGAGAGTGTCCAGAAGATAAACATCTATGCGCCTGTGAACGGAACCATCCGCGATGTGGCCAGCAGTGACCACTCCCAGGTGGGCAAGCTGGCGGCAGAAGATGACTCCGCTCCCCTTAACGGCGGCGGCACGAGATTTAGAGAAACGTGCAATGGAGATAAGAAAACCGCCGCTGCAACAGGAGGGGCGCGCGCGGCAGGTACAGGTGGGGCCGCGGACACGGTTGCGCCACTGCGCCAGAACGCCATCGAGATGATTTCACCCTTGCATGACGCCAAAGGCAAAGTTGTTGCTTCAATTGGCGTTTATCTTGACACCGCCGCGCGCGACAGCCTCATCCGGTCTGAGCAAATCCGCTTTGGCTTGATTACGAACCTGGGATTGCTGGCCCTGCTGGGCCTGTTTTACTTCACATTCAACCGGTTTCTTCTGCGGCCGGTGCGGCAACTGACAAATGCAACAAAACTGATAAGAGACAAGCAGTATGATCAAGCTCTTGCCATTAACCGCCGCGACGAGATTGGCACCCTGGCCCTGGCTATCAGAGACCTCTCCTTGTCGCTCAAGTCACGGGACGAGGAAGTAAGCCTGCTGCTGGACGCAAGCGCTTCAGTCTCTTCCACGCTTTCAGTTGACAAGATACTGCAGACCTTGTGCGACAAGATCGCCAGCTCAAACAGGGTGACATATTGCCGTGTTTCGCTTCTGGAGGCTGGGAGCGGCATGCTGGTCATCAAAGCGGTCTCCGCCATGCGGCCAGTCGAGTGGGACTACCGCGTCGGCGACAAATTGAAGCTCGAGGGCGCCCGCTATCACTCCCAGGTAATCAACTGCGGTAGTGTCATTTTATTGAAAAAAGACAAGTTTTCTGCGACGGACCATGGCCGGGAGTGGAACTGGATCCTGACACCGGACACGCAATCGGCTTTGCTGATGCCTCTTTGGGCTGGCGACGAAATCATTGGCGTTGTCACTCTGGGTGAGGTGAGGTCATGGAAGCGCGCCACCTTCTCCAGCAAGAAAACCGAGTTTTACCGCACTCTAGTCAACCAGGCCGCCGCCGCCATTGATAACGCCTGCCTGTATGAAAAGGCGGAATGGCACGTAAGAGAGCTTTCCGCCATGCACAATATCAGCCAGGCGTTTACCTCAACGCTTAACTACCAGGAGGTTATCAACGCCGTGGCGCAAAAGGTTGGCAGCCTGTTCGGGGCCCAGTTCGCCTCTGTGCTTATGCCTGACAAGCAGGGTCGCAACTTAAGAATTGTGTCCAGCTTCAATCTCTCCAGCGAGTATGTGTGGGCGATCAACAAAAAACGGCGCATGCCTCTCGGGGTGGGGCCGGTCGGGAAAGCGTTTATCGAGCGAAAGCCGTTCGTGGTGGAAAACGTCTTTCTCGACCGCGGCTATGAGCAGTGGAAGCATATCGCCTCGATGCAGGGTTATGCTTCTCTGATAGCCCTGCCGCTCATTGCAAAGGGCGAAAGCATCGGTGTCATCTGTATTTATTTCGCTGAGCCGCGCAAGTTCAAACAGGCCGAGATCGCCCTGCTGTCAACCTCTGCCAACGAGTCCGCTATCGCCATAGAGAACGCGCGCATGTACAAGGATCTGCAAGAGGCTTTTGTCGGCACGATCCGGTCGCTGGCCGAGACAATCGACGCCAAGGACCCCTACACTCGTGGCCATTCGGAGCGGGTCTCGCTTCACGCGGAGGCAATCTGCAGGGGGCTGGGACTGGGAAGCGAAGAACTCAAGACAGTACGCTACGCCGGCTATCTGCATGACATTGGCAAGATTGGCATTCCCGACGCCATTTTAAGCAAGCCGGGCAAGCTGTCCCTGGAGGAATTCAACATTGTCAAGAAACATCCGGTGATGAGCGATCGTATTCTGGAGCCGGTAAGCTTTCCCTACCAGGTTCGACCAATCGTTCGCCATCATCATGAGCGTTTCGACGGCAAAGGTTATCCCGACGGTCTTGCCGGAGAAGAGATCCCGCTGGGCGCCAGGATTCTGCTGGTGGCTGACGCATACGAGGCGATGACATCAGACCGTCCCTACCGCAAGGCCCTCACCACTGATCGGGCGCTTAAGGAGTTGATGGCAAACAGCGGCACCCAGTTTGACCGCCGGATCGTTGATGTCTTTGCCGAGGCGATCATGGCCGGAAATGGCTACCAGCGGCGCATGAAAAAGGGCGCCTGATGTTTCAAGTGCAGTACGAGCAGACCGATAAATATTCTGGCAGCCAATAGAGGGGAAAGTTGTTGCCGGGATTCCATCTGTTGATAGATTTTAGCAGTCATCTTGTCTGGCTGGCGGGCGAGGCGGCCGGGGGAGCGAAGAAAGAGCTCATCCCGGCGATGCTGGAGGTATTTAACCTGGCTGCCGCCATGGTGGCGTTTTATTTTGCCTTGAGGGTTTTGCCTTCCATATCCAGGGATCTGAGGAAAAGGTCCTGGCTACTGCTCAGCCTGGCGGCGATCACCTTTGGCATTGCCGAGATTATCGGCACTCTCCAGGAACTGGGAGTTATCGAAGTGGAGGGCCTTTACGAGGCCGCCGAAGCCATCTTTGCCATTCTGTTTGCTGCCGGTTTTTACTATTTGTATAACGCCGAGCACAGGGAGGCTCTGAAGCTGAGGCTGTAGTCCACTACTGATGATTTGACCAGACTGTACACTCATGGTTTTTTCCGGACCTACCTTGTAAACAGAGTGGCAGGGTTGAAGACGGACGGCACCCAGCTTGCCGTCCTGTTTCTGGATATCGACGACTTCAAGGACTACAACGACAGGTTCGGGCGCCAGGAAGGCGACTATGTGCTGCAAAAAATTGCAGAGACAATGCGGATGGTCGCCCGGGGCGAAGACGTCGCCTCAAGATACGGAGGCGAGGAATTGACCCTCGTTCTGGGCTGCGGCTTCGATGCGGCCAGCAGGGTCGCAGAGCGGCTGCGCTCGGAAATTGAGCAGCGCTGCTCGACCTTTGCCGATCGGCAGGTCAGGCGCAGCATTACCGTTTCAATCGGGCTGGCCACTTTTGGCCGCGACTCTTACTCGGCCGACAAGCTGGTTCAGATCGCAGAGGCGCGCATGTCCAGGGCCAAGGCAATGGGCAAGAACCTCGTTTACGACGGTGACGTGGACTTCAATCAGCCGACGCCGCACGAGTCAATCATCGGGCCTGCCCGGCGGCGGGCATGATTGGCGAGGAAATGGCGGGCTAGCCCGCGTCAGGGCCTAACCGCATTTCAAGCTGCGGGCCCGCACGGCCGATAATATTAATGTCCGGTAGGCGAGGCGATTCTTTCGCGTCAGGTTGCCCTTTCACTTCTGAGACCGATGATACTCTGGGGCAAGATAAGCCACTTCTCTGTGTTTATGGTGCTGCAGTTGCTTGCCAGCGATCACAAGTCCGGCCTGCTGGAGCTCGAAGACAATGAGGAGCGGTCAACCATCTTTCTAGGCGATGGCATGGTCGCTGCCGTTTCCGTACCCCGTTCCGACCACCTGCTCGGCGCCAAGCTGGTTAAAGCCGGCTACATGTCGCAGTCCGATTTGAGGAAAACCATGCTGGCCGCCGCCCTCAGGGAAAGCAAGCGCGAGTTCCTGGGACTGACCCTGATGAAGAGCGGGCTGGTCGCGCCCGAGCTGATAGCCCGGACGATTGCCGAGCAGGCATATGACAACACGCTCGAGCTGTCAAACTGGGTCCAGGGAACGTTCAAGTTTATCGTTCCCCGCAGGCCGGTGGTTTTTTCAGCTTCGCCAAAGATCAATGTTCAGCATCTCCTCCTGGAGACAAGCAGGCGGCTTGATGAGGGCCAGCGTCCCAGCCGCAATAAAGCTGCTCTTCCCGGTGACGACCTCTGCGCCACCTGCTCCTCCAATTGCAGCGAAGAGCAGAAAGACAAATACCTCAAGGATGGCATTTGTCTGTGGCGCAACATGTCCGTCGTCGTGAGGGAGTCTATATTTTCGCCTGGCAGGCACCGCTTCAATGAAGACGGAGAGCGGGTAATCGATCTGCCCTTCCTGTAGTCCCCGGAACTCCCTCCTTTCTTTGCTTCCTCACGTTGAAAACCCCTGCTCCTTTAAGTAGACTTTGACTGCTTCGGGTGGTTAATGATTCGCTTCAGACGCATACTGATTCTGTCGGCAGTGCTGGTCCTGATCCTGGTCGGGGGAACTGCCGGTTTTATGCTGGTGGAGGGTTACAGCGTCATTGACGCTTTTTTTACCACAGTGGTTCTGATCTCCACTGTGGGAATGGGAACTGCTCCCGCCGGGGCGGGCGGCAAGCTGCTTGCTGTTGTCTTGATCGCCGGTGGCGTAGGGATCCTGATTTATGTCTTCAGCACGGTGGTCGATTTTTTCATGGCCGGTTATCTGGGCGAGATGCTGGGGGAGCGAAGCATGAAGAAAAAAATATCGGAGCTTGACAACCATTACCTGGTTTGCGGCTTTGGCCGGGTGGGGGAACAGGTAGCCAGGGAGTTCATGCGTGCGGGTGAACGATTTGTGGTAATAGACTCAAACCCGGATAGCATTGCCCGCTGCAAGGCGCTTGGCGTCCTTTGCCTGGAGGGGGATGCCGCCGATGACGAGATTCTTATCGAAGCGGGGCTGAAGCGGGCCAAGGGGCTGGTAGCCTGCGTTGATTCCGACGCCGACAACGTATACGTCACGCTTACAGCGAGGGTGCTCGCGCCCGAACTGTGGATTGTCGCCCGTGCCAACATGGAAGAATCTTACGGCAAGCTGGAAAAAGCTGGCGCCAACAAGGTCATTTCTCCTTACGCCATTGGCGGCCGGGAGATGGCGACGCTGATGCTAAAACCGATGGTGAGCGATTATCTTGATGTGGTCACCGGTGGCGGGGAGTTGGAACTGAGGGTGGAAGAATTTACGATGCCGGCAGGCTCGCCTGCGATTGGCAAAAGCATCGTTGATCTCCAGATCCGCAAGCAGACCGGCGCCATTGTGCTGGCGGTGAGAAAGCCGGGCGGAAAGTTTGACACGAATCCTGATCCGGAGACGACACTGGCTGAAAGTGATGTGCTTATCACCGTGGGCACGCCGGCCGAAATCCATTCGCTTGAGCAGCTCTTTGCTCCTGCCGGCGCTTCTTCGATAAGTTGACAAAAAAGATTGATTTTTTCATTGACCGTTTTGAAGGCTCCTTTGCCGTGCTGCTTGCCGGCACAGTACAGATTGATTTTCCCCGCAGCCTGCTTCCCGAACGCGTCCGCGAGGGCGATTATGTTACGTTTTTGATGGAAATCAATGAGGAGAAAAGGCGTGAGAGCGGCAAGGAAATCGACCGGTTGCGCCGGGACCTGGACAGGGGAACCTGATGGCCGCGAGAGCCGAATCTTCAGATTTCATCCTCTTTTTTTACCGGCGGGTGGGAGAGGCTGTCGGTAATCTGCTGGACGGCTGGGGGTTCCCGGAGCTTGCTGGTAATTATACCCTGGAGCCGGCATCGAGGCGCGGGCACGGGGACATGGCCACAAGCATGGCGATGGTTGCAGCCAGCAGGACCGGGGGGAATCCGCGCGCGCTGGCCGGAAAGCTGGTCGAAGCCATGCAGGCCGATGACGGGCTTGAAAAACTGACCCGTTTCGAGGTGGCCGGCCCCGGCTTTATCAACTTTCACCTGCGCGAGGCTGCGCTGGTAAGTGCCGCCCTGGATGCGCTGGCGCTGGGGGACCGGTTTGGCTCCAGGGCGCAGGAGAATCCGGAAAAAATACTGCTGGAGTTCGTCAGCGCCAACCCCACCGGTCAGCTGCACGCCGGGCATGCCCGCTACGCTGCCTACGGCGACTCCCTCAAGCGCATTCTTGCCTTTCTTGGCAATCATGTCACATCCGAGTTTTATATCAATGACTTTGGTTCCCAGATGGAGAGTTTTGGCGCGACACTGGCGGCCAGGTACGCCCAGGACCTGGGGCTTGAAGCTGAAATCCCCGCCGACGGTTACCGGGGCGAGTACCCGCGGCATGTAGCCGGCAGGATCCGTGATGAAATTGGCGATAGGCTGCGCGACCGGCTAAAGCCGGCGCCCACGGCGGAGGCGGTTGATTTTTTTAAGCGGCGGGGCTGCGAGATCGTGCTGGCTGAAATGGAAGCTGAGCTCGGCCGCTTCCGGGTTGATTTTGACAGCTGGTTTTCGGAGGCAGGCCTGTACGCAAGCGGAGCCGCCGCCCGGGTGATTGAAAACTTGAAGAAGGATGGCCATGCCGTTTCCAGGGAAGGGGCGCTCTGGTTTAAAACAGCCCGCTTTGGCGACGACAAGGACCGTGTGCTCATCCGCAAAAACGGTGAGCCGACTTATTTTGCTTCCGATATCGCCTACCATGCCGGCAAGCTGGAACGTCACGAGCGTTTCAGTCATCTTATCAACGTTTGGGGAGCCGATCATCATGGCTATGTTGCCCGCATTAAAGCGGCCATGAAGGCGCTCTTCCCGGGCAGAGACGAGCCGGAAGTCATCATCGGCCAGCTTGTGAGCGTGATCGAGAAGGGAGAGCGGAAACAGATGTCCAAGCGCAAGGGCACAATGGTTACGCTGAGCGAGCTCTTGGACGGCATCGGCGTTGACGCCGCCAGGTTCTTTCTCGTTGACCGCAGCCATGACAGCGCCATTGACCTGGACATGGAGAAAGCGAGGTTGAAGTCAGAAGAGAATCCGGTTTATTACGTCCAGTACGCCCATGCCCGCATTTCCAGCATTATAAAAAAGGCGGAGGCCGGCGGCTTCAAGCCGGTTGATCATGCCGGTTATGACACTTTGTCAAAACAGGAGAGGCAGCTGATCCTATCTATCCTCTTTTTCCCCCGGGTGGTGCAGGGGGCCGGCGATATGCGCGAGCCGCACCGGCTCACGGTGTACAGCCGCGAACTGGCCGCCTCCTTTCACACCTTTTACCATGACTGCCCCGTGCTGAAGGCCGAGCCCGAGGCGGCTTCGTTTAGGCTCGACCTCTGCCGTCTTGTCAGGAATACCATTGCCACAAGCCTCAGGCTGGTAGGCGTTTCCGCTCCGGAAGCCATGTGACGCCTGCTTCAGCGATCTTGCCCGCGGCCGGATGCTAAGCTCATTAAGGCAGCTTAAAGGAAGCATTTTCATTTTGGCGCTTGCCAATGGCGTCATCATGACGGGGTTCATGATGGTGCTGCCGCTGCTGCCCCGCTACTCCAGCCAGCTGGGCTTCAGCGCGTTTCAGATCGGGTTGCTGATGGCCTCGTTCTTTATCGGCCGGGTGCTGTTTGAGTTTCCGGTCGGACTTCTCTCCGATTATGTGGGCCGGAGACTGATTATGTGGTCTTCACTTTTTTTGTCCGCGGTCACAACAGCTGCTTACGCGGTCACTACCACTGCCGCAGTCATGATGATCCTGAGGTTGCTTTCCGGCGTGGCCGCTTCCGCTTTTGCGGTCGGTTCACAAGCGTACATAAACGACCGGACGCCGGTTAACCTGCGCGGCCTTGCCAACGGCGTAAACAGCAGCGCCATCAATGCCGGAGTAGTTGCCGGCCCCCTGCTGGCAGGGTTTCTTTCCCAGGCTTACTCCATCAGGACGCCGTTCTGGTTTGCCGGCGCTCTTGGAGCAGGCTGTTTTGCCCTAAGCCTTTTCATTCCAGCCTCCGGAAACCTGACGCGCGGCCGCAGGCGCCTGCAGCTTTTAAAAGAGGCTGGCATCAGGCGGCTGCTGGCGCCGGTGTTTTGCCTTCCGGCTTTCTCGTTGTCACTGGTTCACTTTCTCCAATGGATGGGCATTGCAATTTTTCTGACTATGGCGCCGATCATTACCGCCGAGAAGCTCGGCTGGGGCACCGGCCTGGTTGCCGTGGCGCTGGCCGCCGGCGGCGCAGTGTCGGCCGTATCAAGCCCGCTGCTGGGGCAGCTTGCCGATATCAGGGGCCGGATTCATCTGATGACTGCCGGCCTGGCCATAATGGGGCTGGAGAGCCTGTTTGTGCTGTTGCATCCCGGCACTGCAGTGACGCTGGTTGCCTTTGCCGCCGGTGGATTTGGAGCCCCGGCTTATTTCAATGCCTTTTTTTCCCTCATTGGAGATGTCACCACTGAAGTGCAGCGGGGCGCCGTCACCGGTTTTGTGGGATCTTTTGGCGAGTGGGGCAGCATTATTGGCAGCGCCCTGATGGCTCCCCTGCTGTGGCGTGATTTCAGCAGCGCCGCGCCACTGGCGCTGGATGCGGGCGTTTTTTTTATAGCGATGCTTTTTGTCATTTTTTTCCGGGCGGTGCTAGCTCAGAGCCTTGGCCGGCCTGGAAACGCAGGGAGGGTAAAACAAACAAACCATCCAATTCCTCGGGATAATGGGCCAGAAATATAATGCCTCGATTGCTGAATAAACTGCATAAAAAGTTAAGGACCTGTCCCGGCAGGTTATTCACAGCAGGATGCGCCTGCCGGGACAGGTCCTAAGATAAAATGCCTGAGTTGCCAGAAGTTGAGACGATCCGCCGCCAGCTTGAGTCCTTGCTGACTGGAAAAACCATTCATGGCGTCAGCATTCCCGACCCCTCCGTTACTGCTCCCTTGCCGCCCCGGGCATTTGGCCGCCGCCTGCGGGGCAAGAAAATCAAGGCTCTGTCGCGGCGGGGAAAGTACCTGCGCCTGGAACTGGACGGAGGCGGGATGCTGGTGATCCACCTGCGCATGACCGGCGTTTTGACATTTGCTCGGAAATATGACAAAATATCTGAGCGGCGCCACCTGCGACTGGTGATTGATTTTGGAGGAGGAGGCGCTCTTTTCTTCCGGGACCAGCGCCGGTTTGGCACCGCTGCCATCCTCGAGCCGGAGGAGATAAAGCCGTTTTTTGACAGGCTGGGCCTGGAGCCGCTGGAGCGCTCTTTTAGCCCAGATATACTCGCGAAACTGCTCGCCTCGCGCAAGCGTCCGCTTAAATCTTTTCTCATTGACCAGTCGATGATTGCCGGTATCGGCAATATCTACGCCGACGAAGCTCTTTTCCGTGCCCGGATTCACCCGCTCAGGCCGGCCGGGAGCCTTTCGACTGCGGAGGTGCGCCGGCTAAACCGAGCCATCAAGGCGACTCTTGCGGAGGCTATCAGCCTGGCGGGAAGCTCGATCGACACTTACCGCGATGCGCGCGGACGGCGTGGCCGTTTTCAAGAGGTCTTTCGCATTCACCGGAGGGCGGGAGAACCATGTCCGGGATGTGGCGGCACCGTCAGGAAGATCAAAGTGGGTGGCAGAGGCACCTATTTTTGTCCGGCATGTCAAAAGTAGCTCCTGTTGCCCGGTTTCCTGTTTCCAGATGAGGAAGCAAAAAAATGATCATCCAATTTGCTGAGGATGGACAATGATTTGTCATTCTGGGGAGGCCCTTCAGCTTCGCTCAGGGCAGGCTCCAGCGGCGAAGAATCCGGGTTTCCTGAACGAACTGGACGAACAGCTTTAAAATATAACCTGCGGCTCCAGGCTGAACTGACGGTAGCGCGCCACGGAAGCGCCACCCAAGGACTTGGCCAAGTAGAGCGCCCGGTCCGCCTTTTCCCTGAGAGCGCCCACATCAGTGCCGTCCGTAGGGCAGGCGACAATGCCAATGGAGACTCCGGTCATCTCCCGGCCGCCGCTGCGAAGATTGAGCTCCTTTGTCCTGCCGCTGATGCGGCGCGCCAGACGCTCGGCGTCATCGGTAAGGACACCGGGCATAAGCACGAAGAATTCATCGCCGCCGTACCTTACTGCAATATCCGTTTCCCTTTTTTCTTTTGACAGGATGGAAGCAATATGCTTAAGCGCCGCATCGCCTGCCTGATGGCCGCGGGCGTCATTTAGCTGTTTCAAATGGTCCAGATCGATCATCAGCAGCGAAAAAGGGATGTGATAGCGTTTGTACATTTCCAGGTTCTGGTGCAGCTGCCGCCGAAAAAATCGGCCATTGTAAAGACCGGTGAGGCTGTCAGTGTTGGCCTGCTGTTGCAGGTCCTGTGAATGGCTCTCGATAAATGCCCCAAATCCCGTCTTCAGAATCTGGACGAAACCGTCATCCAGCCGCCGGGAAATTACAAGCGCCACTTTGTCCGAAGTCCTGAGGCGCCGCCAGGCTGCCTCAACAACCTCTGCTTTTAGAAGCATATAATCTTCGATAAGCTTGTCCGGATCTGCTCCCTGCTTTCTAAGGGTTGCGATGTGGTCAGACGCCTGCCTAAGACCGGGATTTCGGGAGAGATCTTCAGAGGGATCGCAGATGAGGCACGCCATCGCCGCCACGAGCTCGGGAAGGCCAGCGGCAAGCTCCTTGGTGGGGAAGGCCCTGAGCGACGCAAGGTCCAGGCTTTTTATTTCAGCGCCAAGCCAGTTCCGGATGACATCGTCTTGATGCTGGCTCAATGACTCGCTTGCTTTTTGGGCAACAACCTGAACGTCTTGCCCCCAACCCGGCGGGAAGCCCGCAGTTTTGGAGTCCCCGTTCATGCGCTCCTGTTCATGCGTTTTATACATGATGTAAATTTATGATGGCATCAATACTTGACAAGTACGGCAGTTCTCTCACTTAAGAAATAATTTAAACATTGCAGCCATTTGTGCACCCGGATTCAACTTCCAAGTGCAACACTAAGTCGTCTTAAAGAGGCAAGCTGCGATAACATCAGTGCTTCTGAAGACGGCAAAGTCAAAGGAGCACTATGGGATGTTACACGCAGCT